>JBAUJD010000602.1:0-5567 GCA_049683515.1 Thermosynechococcaceae cyanobacterium
CAAACAGCGCTGCATCCCAATCAAGACCTAGCTGACCTCTCGGCGACTGAACGATCGCACCCGCCAAATCTATGGGGCAAAAGCTGGGCTATTAAAACCCCTACTTCGATTGACACTGTGACTCAAACTGCGAACACGGCATCTTCTGAAAACTCATGACAAATCCCACGCTGACGCTGCCTGCTTCAAATTGGCAGCGCTATTTTAGCTTCAATACAGACCATAAAGTAATCGGTATTCAGTATCTGGTTACAAGTTTTGGCTTTTTGTTAGTGGGTGGCCTGCTCGCCATGCTGATCCGTGCTGAGCTATTAACGCCGCAGCTCAACGTCATGAGCAGAGAGCTGTACAACGGCCTGTTCACGATGCACGGGACGATCATGATCTTTTTGTGGACGATTCCCACCTTTGTCGGCCTTGCCAATTACATAGTGCCGCTGATGATTGGGGCAGAGGATATGGCATTCCCGAAATTAAATGCGATCGCATTTTGGATTCTCCCCGTCGCGGGTACGTTCCTGCTCTGCAGTTTCTTTGTACCCAACGGAACGGCGCAGGCGGGCTGGTGGTCCGATCCGCCTTTGAGTACGCAAATATCAACCTCCCAGGGCTTCTTCAACGGCCAGTCCCTATGGATTGTCAGCATGGTGATGATTGGCGTTTCTTCGATCATGGCGGCGGTCAACTTCGTGACCACGATCGCCTGGATGAGAGCGCCGGGGATGACGCTGTTTCGGATGCCGATTTTTGTCTGGACGATTCTCAGCGCTCAGTTAATGCAGCTTATTTTTCGACCGTCTTTAACTGGCGCATTGATTCTGCTGCTGTTTGATCTCAACTTTGGTACCCACTTTTTTCAGCCCTTCGAAGGGGGTAATCCGATGCTGTATGAGCATCTCTTCTGGTTTTACTCCCATCCTGCCGTCTATATTTGGGCACTGCCTGCCTGGGGCGTATTTTCGGAGGTGATTCCGGTTTTTACCCGCAATCCGCTGTTTGGGTATCGGTCAGTTGCGATCGCAACCTTCACCTTCGTTCCCATCACCGGGGTCGTCTGGGTTCACCACATGTTTGCCAGCGGCACCCCTAACTGGATGCGGACGCTGTTTATGTTTACAACTGAACTGATGGCCGTACCCACGGGCATCAAAGTTTTTGCCTGGACCGCCACGATTTGGCGCAGTAAGCTGCACCTCGATACAGCGATGCTGTTTGCCACTGGGGGCGTAATCATGTTTGTCTTTGCCGGGATTACCGGCGTCATGCTGGGCATCTTGCCCTTCGACCTGCACGTCAACAACACTTACTTTGTGGTGGGTCACTTCCATTACATTGTCTTTAATACCATCGTGATGGCCTACTTCGCCGCCATTTACTACTGGTTCCCCAAGCTCACCGGGCGAATGCTTGCTGAAGGCTTAGGCAAACTCCACTTTGGCCTCGTTTTCGTCGGTGCAAATCTCAATTTTCTGCCGATGTTTCCTCTCGGTCTGCAGGGAATGCTGCGCCGGGTGTCTTCTTACGATCCGCAATATGCCAACTGGAATATCGTTGCCAGCCTCGGCGCGTTTTTAGTCGGTGTCTCGACCCTCCCGTTCGTTGCCAACATCATTGTGGCTTGGCTCCAGGGACCAATTGCAGGGGACAATCCCTGGCACGCCACCGGGCTGGAGTGGATGACGGCTTCACCGCCCCCTAAAGAGAACTTTGCTCAGATTCCTACTGTGACTCTACCGCCCTATAGCTATGGTGATCCTCAATATTCTGTTCAAGATCCGAGTAACCCCTACTGATTATGTCCCAATCCTCTTCTCCAACATCTGCCCACCGCGATGAAAGCCCTCTCGACTTGCAGAATCTGCATCGGCGACTCCCGAGCTGGCTGCAGCGATTTATTCCCAGCGGCGGCGGACAGCATGAGGACCACCACGGCAAAGGCATGTTTGGCGTCACGCTATTCTTGCTCTCTGAGAGCATGGTGTTTGTCAGCTTCTTTGCCAGCTATATTATGCTGCGGTTGCACACCGTTGACTGGATTCCGTCGGGCATTACTGGTCCCCAGGCATCTGCTGATGTGATTCTGCATACGGCAGTGCTGGTCTCCAGTAGCTTTGTGATTTACTTCGCTGAACGGGCGCTCGATCAAAATAAGCTGACGCGATTTCGGCTGCTGTGGCTCACCACCTCGGCAATGGGCGTTTACTTTCTGATTGGCGAAGTTCAAGAGTGGCAGGGACTCGATTTTGGCCTCACCACTGGGTTAATGGGCGGCACATTCTATATTCTCACTGGCTTTCATGGGCTGCATGTGGCGACGGGGATTGTGCTCCAGACCATTATGCTGGGTCGCTCTTTTCGCCTGCACAACTATGCAGAGGGGCACTTCGGGGTTAGCGCCGCTGCTTTGTTTTGGCACTTCGTCGATGTAATCTGGATTGTTTTATTCTGCCTCATTTACCTTTGGTAGTTTTGATGACTTTATGCATGACTTGTGATGAGGCTTTGCTGATGGAGTGAAAGAGGTAGACGTTATAAAAACTGGACTATACCCGCAATCTGATGATCCACACTAATCTTTTATAAACATGCTCAAAGCTTATGATTATGCCTAATCCAACTGATCCCACCGTCATTGTGGGAGGCGGCTTTGTCGGTCTGTTTACGGCCCTGCATTTGCGCCATCGCCACTATGAACGTCCGGTAATTTTAATTGATCCGCGATCGCGGTTTGCATTTAAACCGCTCCTATACGAATATCTCACGGGAGAAATGCAGGAAGAACAGGTTGTTCCTGCTTACGCAGAGTTACTCCAAGGCAGCGATATCGTGTTTGTACAGGATTCCGTTACCCAGATTGACTTACAGCAGCGGTGCATCAGTCTAGGAACGGGTCTGCACTACGCCTATCAGCATTTAGTGCTAGCGGTGGGTAGTGAGCAAGGTTACTTCGGTACCCAAGGGGCTAAAGAAGATGCCTTCCCCTTTCGGACCCAAAATGATGTCCTGAAGCTACAGCGGCATCTACATGACTGCCTGCAGCGAGCGAGCCAGATGACCGATCTCACCCAGCGTCAGGCTCTACTTACGGTTGCTGTCGTAGGGGCTGGCCCTTCTGGAGTGGAAATGGCGGCTACCTTAGCCGATCTTTTTCCCGACTGGTACGCCAAGCTGGGGGGCGATATCCAAGAAATTCGGGTTGTGCTGGTCAATCACGGCGATCAGATCTTGGCCGGAGACGTGAACGCCCATTTGCAGGAGACGGCTCTTGATGCCTTCAAAAATAGAGCGGTCCCTGTTGAACTCATGCTAGGTGTTTCAGTAGTATCCGTTGATTCGAGTGGGCTGGACTACAAAACGAAAGAGCAGACGAGAGATCGCCTCTCCACCGCTACGACAATCTGGACCGCAGGGACCGCTACTAATCCGCTGATTCAATCGCTATCCTTGTCCGCAGATACCTGTGATAAACATGGGCGTCCGTTTGTCTTGCCGACGCTACAAATGTTCGGTTTCCCGGAGGTTTTTGCAGCAGGTGATTGTGCTGTTGTTCAGTCTCGCCCGCAGCCGCCCGTCGCCCAAATTGCCTATCAGCAAGGGGCCGGTATCGCATCAAATCTGGTGGCCCTATCGAAAGGACAACCACCGCAGCCCGTTGCAGCGCACATGCGAGGCACGCTCATGAAGTTGGGGATTCACAGTGGCGTTGCAAATCTATTCGATAAAGTTCAGGTCAGTGGTGAAGTGGGCGATCTGATTCGCAATGCGACCTATCTAGAGATGCTGCCGACGCCGATCCATAACTTTAAGGCTACGACAGAATGGCTCACCGATGAAATCTTTGATCGACATCGTTTGCCCAAGAGAGCGAACGAGAAGCATTCCCGTGAGCAGAATCATGTTGGTGTCTGGATTGGAGGAGTTGCGATGGCCTACGGCCTACCTGCGGTAATCGCAACCCTTCTAATCGCAGGATTATTTTGGGGGTTGAAAACGCGCCAGCCTTCCCAGCCCCAGCCCACTGAGCAGCCGTCCTCATCAGAATAATAAAAATATAACTATGAAGGAACCAGATCCAGCTAACTTTGTAACGCAAATTCTCTATGGAATTATTGGATTGTTTGCAATCTTGATTATTGGCGGCAGCATAACGGCCTTGGTAGTATATACAACCACTAATAAAAATCAAGAAACCGATCAGCTTCTCCCTAACCCCTCCTATGAGTCTCCCAGAAATTGAATCAAGGCGATGTGCGACTAATCAATTCCAAGCCGACGAACTCAATTTCGGAGGTCGGATTTTCTATGTCGTCCTGCGAGTAGAAGGAATTGAAAAGGTAACCGCTAAGTTGCGGAAGCTTGCGCCCATTGCTAGGCTTGCGATCGCCCAGATGCAAAAGGGCGAACTCGAAGCCACAATGCTCACCTTGTTAATATTTTTGCAAACCATTGTTCAGCGCGATCGCCTAGTGCTTCGAGAGAATACTCCTGTTCGGCTTGCTGTCGGCAGGCATGGCGGCTGATCTGAGGGAGGTTTGCGATCGCATCTACCAACCCCGCCACACTATCTGGCTCCACCAGCCAGCCCGTTTCGCCCTCACGAATAATCTCGGCGGGACCGCCCCGACGATAGGCAATCACCGGCACCCCACAGGCTAGCGCCTCAATCACCACATTGCCAAAAGCCTCCACCCAGCGAGGCGTCACCAATAACGCCCGACATTGCCGGATAACTGCCTGCATTTGGTGGGTGGGTAGAAAGCCCAAATACTCAACGGTCCCCTGAGGGGCTTGAGCTAAAACCTGATCGAAATACGCCTGATCCTGTAGATGCCCCAACACCTGCAGCGGTAGCCCAGACAGCGCTGCCGCCAGCACCGCATCCTCTAGCGCCTTTTCAGGGGCAATGCGACCGAGCCAAGCCAGGCCAGCAGATGGATCTGCACAAAATTGATACAGGGATAAATCCAAGCCATTCCCCAGCACGTAGCACTGGTCAGCAAAGGCAAAAGTCTGAGCCTGACTGTGGGTATGCACTCCAATGGTGTGGGGGAACTGGGCTGCCACCTGAGCGATAATATGATCCATCGAATCAGTTAGAGACCCCATGCTGATCAAATGGGCAATGGGGGTTTGAAAAAAGGGAGTCAGATAAAGCGGTAGCCAATCGTAGGCAAAGTTGATAATTAAATCAAACTCCGTCTGTATTTGACGGGCAGAGGCCCACATATTCGCAAGGACAGAGTTATCTGGTATCTGGATCGGCGTTGCCCGTCCCTGATGCTGGGCCGGGATCTGTCGCTGACCCGCGACGGTTGTGATCGGCAGATTTGCAGAGAAGGAATCGCTGGGGGCGATGACTCGGACTTGGTGACCGCGCTGAATGAGGCTGTGGGCCAAATTGATGAGTGTTAGCTCAACCCCTCCCCCAACACCAGAGCCAATGGCCCCGACGGGGGTAGAGACAAACAGCAATCGCAATGTCATTCAGCTTCGTTTAGTACAGCCCCCGCAGTGTACCAAACTCTTCTCAATGGATCTTAAGCAGGTGAAGGTAAGCTATCACCATC
>JBAUJD010000603.1:0-4021 GCA_049683515.1 Thermosynechococcaceae cyanobacterium
ATTCTGTCCGTATTGTGGGCGATCTTACAAGTCTGCTCAAACTGCAAGTGCTGATTCTTGAAAGTCAAACTGTGTATAGCTTCTAGAATCATCTTGCGCCTTTTTACACGTATCTCGGCATGACCTCCATCCGCTACAATGGTTTTCATTCAAAGGTTGACCGTAAATTTCGATGGCAGATTCAGTTGCTACAGATGCAATCGTGCGCCGCATTGAAGCAGGACGACGAAATCGACCGGCTCACCTCGCGCAAATGAAGGCAAAGCAGGCAGAGGGGCTTTGCGTGGCTCGTCAGTGTGCCGCAATTTTGAAGCGTGACTATGGTGTTGAGCGGGTGGTTTTGTTTGGATCGCTATTGGATGTAGGCCGAATGTGGTGGGGGTCTGATATTGACTTGGCGGTCTGGGGGTTAGCCAAGCACGATTTATTTAAGGCGGGCGCAGCGATCGAGCATGGCCATGATTTTGAGATTGATTTGGTACCCGTACCCGATGCCAGACCGCACATTTTGGCGGCGATTAACGAAGGAAAGGTGCTGTGAGCGCTGAGTCGCTGAGCCATCGACTGGAGCAGGAGTTGGCCGACCTGGGTGAGGTTGTGGCTGAAGTGAAGCGGGTGTTGGGGAAATACCAACAGTCTCAAGATGCTGATCTGCTGCCTGCGATCGCAATGAATCTGCAAAGTTATTACACACGAGTTGAGCGGGTGATGGTTTCTGTGGCATTGGACTGTGAGCAGACGGTACCAGAAGGCAAGGAATGGCACAGGCAGTTACTGGAGCAGATGGGCAAGGACATTGAGGATGTTCGACCGGCTCTGATCTCTGAATCGCTCCTTGCAAGCCTTGATGAGCTGAGACGGCTTCGACATGTGGTTCGCAGTATTTATGCCTTCAAGTTAGATCCAGATCTGTTGCTTCCGATTGCCCAGCGGCTACCTAATGGGCATGGTCAGTTTCAGAAAGACTGTGCATTTTTCCTGAAGAAACTAACTCAGCGTCGAGAAAGGGAGTAGGTGCCAATGTACATGCGGGCCATTTTGGTGGGTGCGTTTCCCTATCTTGATGACATGCAGATCAGGAGCATTGAGCAGCCTGATGGAACCTATGTTGGAGAAGCATTGTTTTCGGGCGGGAAGCGACAGCGGACTGATAAGGCATACGAGACGACTATAGAGGCGATCTTAGCTACAGCTCAGATCTTCAAGGGAACATCAATGGGGGCAGGAGTCATTGAGCGTCTGAAGCTCCTTGATGCTGAGGCTATGCTGATGCTGTTGTTGGTTTATCGACAGATTGCGACATCCGAGCAGATTGAGCGTCATGAGGAGAGGGAGACTTTCAGTGCAGCAGAACTACCACCCGTTGAAAATCAAGATTCCTATGGTTGGATAAGCGGTCCTCTCAATGATTGTAGGCCGTTAGATTACCTTGAGAATCTGGGCTATCTCAAATCGGAATACAAGGAGCGAACATCCTGGGACAGGATTATTCTCACAGCAGCAGGTGCTCAGATCGCTCAGGAGCGATATGAGTCACTGATGAAAGTGCAGCCGGACACGCTGATAGGGAGGCTGTAATCGTTATGCCCAAAACCGCCAGCGAGAAATGCCGCCTGTGTGCCAAGCTCAATATCGAGCAGGCGATCGCTCGTCATGGCCCTGATGGAACCAACTGCTGGGAAGGGGAACCCTGTCACAAGCGGCGCACCTATTACCTGAACCGCGATCGCTACAACAAACAGAAGAAACAGCAGTATGCCATCGCAACGGGCAAGATTGTCCCAGAAATAACCGTGGCTGTGCCTGAGATTCCGGTAGCGATTCTGCATCTGTATCGAGTGCGGGTGGATGCCCCCCTTCATGGGATCTCGGCTGAACTATGGGTGGGCCAAAAGCAAGTGGCAAAAGTAGAGCCGGTGCATTGCCTGGGGTGGACTGGGATGCAGGTCAAACAGTATTCGCGGGAGATACTGAAGGGCTTTTCCGGCCAGCTTGAGGATGTGGTGCTGGAGCGGTTTGAAACAACGGTGGAGCTGAACCCAAATCAGTGCCCGATTCGTCCCTGTCCCCTCCACCCAGAGTAAATGTGATGAGTGTTCTCCAACTAGAACTTGACCTTTGGCAGCAGCTTGCGGTGGCTGAGGAATACCCTGAGCAAACGAATGTGGAGCAGTTGTGTCTGGGGTTGGATCTGATGCTGACTCAGGTGTCACCAAAGCAGCAGTTAGAGATGGCTGGGAAAGCGTTCCTACAGATTGCTGAGGTCTTCGGTCGTCGTGCCGATCTGCTGCTCAATGGCTGGAAGCAGGCCCATAGTGAAGAAGGTCCGGTGCTGGACTTTGATGAGCTAGAGGGTCTGGTCCGACAGTCGATGGTGTTTGACCTTGATGATTTGATTGTGGAATCGGAACCTGTGACTCGACGGACGTTTCCGAAGGCTGAGGAGTTCTTTGCTGAAGTTGATGATCAGGAAGCACTGCTCAAGGAGCTGGGGGTTGAGGAGGCAGTGCTTGAGCCGGAAGCGGTGTTTGCTGTGATCGAAGAAGAGTCGGTGTCGGATTGGGTGGATGCGATCGCGCAGCGTTTAGAAGTCAGGGGCGGCAGTGACTCTTTGGTCGGGTTGCGGCGACACCTGAAGCTGTCCTGGGGGCGGCTGTGGTTGGGGCTGTTGTTGGGTGGGTTTGTGCTGAGACGACAGGGTAATCAATTTTACAGTCGAGAAATTGGAGTGGGGAACAAGGGATGACAACTTTAACTCAAATCAAAGCGTTGCTTGACCCTCTAGATATCTCATAGACAGAGTGCGATGGTATGACTCGCTTGTGCTATACGGTCCTCTCTGAAGCAGCAGTAGAACATTGTGTTTACACTGGTTCATGTCAAGTAGAGGATCAGGTCATCCCGCTTCACTTTTGGATAGAGCTGATGGGGACACACAGGGGCTATGTCGTCGATTATCGACTGAGGATGTGGTTGCTTGAGGCAGTGAATCAGGTGCCTCATGGGATTTTTCAAGTAGGGGCGTACCGCCACGTCAATTACCAGGGCGAAGCGATCGAGATTCCCTGTCTACCGGACCCTCTCTTTCAAATTTTGTCGATGAGTAATCCGTTTCTCCAGCGATAGTAGAAAGAAAAGATGCGATCGCACAGCGGCTCGATATGGCTGGGGGAAGGCTGTGGCTTTGGGCTGGGGGCGGAGTGCGATCGTGTTTATGGGGGGCGGATTTTGGTGGGGTTGGGAGGTTGCGATCGCTAAGCAGTGGAGCTTTGCCTACTCTGCATCGGAAGTAAGTTCAGTATATTAGCCAAGGGAGAACCCGTAACTTCTTTTTGGAAACTAATATTTCTAGAAGTATCATCATGAAAAACCTAGAAAACGACAAAAATATCACATGCTTTTTTGAAATGAGATTATGAAGTTTATTTTTTTGCTGTAATTCTTAATATGGCTTGAGGTCTAGAGCTTTTACCAGCATTGAGTTTGAGAGATAACTAAATAAATGTGAAATCGCCCAAAAAAAGTTGAATAGGTACTCTAAAATAAGGAAGTTCACGCAGGTACCCCGATCCTTGAAAACCGCATGATTTCGTTGACCTCCGTGAAGTGCCCTATTTTGCGTTGTTCCAGAAGGTGTCAACCGTTAATTTTCTCAATAGAGACGCTTTATTGACTAAGTATAAATACCCTCTGTGAAAATCGCGAAATTAGCCCTTGCTGGGCAAGGGTTTCAGAGGGTACGGTTGACAGGCCGACTTCCCCGAAAGGGGATGGAAACCCTTTTTGAGTATCTCATAAGATTCACGCTGGGCATCAAGTTGACAGGCCGACTTCCCCGAAAGGGGATGGAAACAGTTTGGTGAAGATTCGCTGACCCACAAAAATGGGAGTTGACAGGCTGACTTCCCCGAAAGGGGATGGAAACGAACATTATTTGGTATTTCCACCATCATGTACATTTGTAGTTGACAGGCCGACTTCCCCGAAAGGGGATGGAAACTTGATCGACTGTGGTTATACC
>JBAUJD010000604.1:0-2028 GCA_049683515.1 Thermosynechococcaceae cyanobacterium
GCCTGCAACGACGTACTCGTTGAATAGAATTCTGACGATGACATTCTGGAAGCAGAAGAAGACTGAGGCCAATAAGACCAAGAAAAAGCCTGTCACCATATGAAGTACAGAAAAGACCCTATCATACCGCTCAAAGACCGAGCATTCATTAGGTATCTCAGTAAATCAAAAATATATTACAGATTGACAGTGATTTAAATCACCGCCAACAGACGTTAAGTCAAACCAAGAACTACTCCTTATTTTGTATGTAACCCACACAGATTACGGTTGAACTTCCTGTTGAAGAATTTTCTTTCCAAGGAATTTTAATTATGATGACTTCCACACATTAGATTGGCACTTAAGATCAATGCACCCCATGCGACTCAAGTCTCGAGAGCCTTTCCAGAAGAAGGATACGTGAGAATAGAGAGGATCTCTTTTTATAGCTCTTGCTTGAAAGAATAATTTTAATTTTCAAAAAGATCACCTCAAAAATCGGTTTTTTACAATGAAAATCATATATTGAGTCTATCTAAAAAATCTATTCGCAAATATCTAGACATCGCGAATAGAGTAGGTGTGCAATGTGATTTCTAAAGTGGGCATTATATAAAAAGACTTACCTATAAAGGAATATCAGTGACAAGGTGTTTTGTAGATGACTTGAGAATTGAGCTGTTGATGACCGATACCTATAGATCGGCTCTTCTCTCCTTCGTGAGAGCCAAGACCTTATCTACATTAGTCAGAACCTCTGTAAGAAAAGGCTTAATGCAGGGATAAAGTCTCACAGCAGATTTTTTGTTTAACAGAGATTTTTTTTCAAATTATGTATATCGAGTATCAATATCGCTGTCTTGGCAGCAGTGTTGACGTTGAGTGGTGCCGAAAATCAGTCGCACACAGAACACCTGCAAGATATTCATTTTTTTGATTAATTGCCCGACTGCCTTAAGAGCTAAAGCGAGCAGCTATCTTGAAGGCTACAAAACAAGCTCGCAAATCAAATACAGAAAATCAACAACTAAAGAGAATTCCAAACCGGGGGAAATATGAGCTTTGATCTTGACCTAAACAACGATTTCGATAGTCATACAGGATCAATCTTTTCAGAAGCTGTTCCACTGGGAGAGCAGACGAGCACAGCGCTAGAAGCAGAAGTCATAGAGCCAGCCGATCATCAGATGAGTTTGACTAGTGCCGAACATCCACATATAACAGCACCTCTCGTTGTTACAGAGATAACCAATATGAGTTCTGAGATCATCTCCATGTCAAGCATGATGACTGATGACGATCATTCTGATACAGATTTGCCTCATCCCCATAATCCAGGCCAGCAGTCAGAACACCTTGCGCTTCTAGACCTCGTTCCTCATCACAGTGCAACCCATATTGCCGTAAATAACGGATCTTGGTTTGATCCCCACACCTGGAGCAATGGTCAGGTTCCTAATGATGGTGCCCAGGTTTTGATCAAAGCAGGCATCACCGTCAACTACGACGCCGAAAGTGAGACGCGGCTCTTTACGCTTCGCGTTGATGGTCTGCTTAACTTTGCCACAGACCGCAATACAAAAATGTTTGTCGATACCTTTATCGTCGCACCGGATGGCACGCTTCAAATCGGTACCGCAGACCAGTCTGTTCAGGCAGACTATACCGCCAAGATCATCTTTACCGGCGACCAACCCATCGATACTGACTGGGATCCGAAGCAACTGAGCCGGGGACTCATTAGTCACGGCCATGCTCGCATCTATGGCGCAGAGAAGCTAGACTTTATTTCCTTGGCTCAAGATGCCCTTGCCGGTGATAACGAACTGCGCCTCAAGCTACCGGACGGGATGACCCAGCCAGAGGGTTGGCGAGTGGGCGACCAGTTAGTTTTGGGCGGAACCTATTACAGCTATGGTGGCTCTTATGCCGACAATAGTCGCTTTCATGATGAAGTTTTGACGATGACCTCGATTGAGGGCGATCGCATTCGATTTACCAACAGCGATATTACTAGTGGCGATAATACTCGTCTCCGGTTTAACC
>JBAUJD010000605.1:0-1534 GCA_049683515.1 Thermosynechococcaceae cyanobacterium
CATTTAATACTTTTCATGCAGCCTCTTAACCCATTGAATTAATTTTTTTGCATCACAACAGGACGATCTATCGCTGGCGTGATTCAGCTTCCGGTTTAGCGATCTTCTTGGGGACTAGCGAGACGACTGGGGGCGTCTAAGCGACCCAATGAGACCTAAAGAGATCGAGTTCTCATCTACATCAACCCACCCCGAGGTCTCACTTTTGTTTGGATTTGTTCGTCGCTCCGTCTCGCTTTTTGATCATGGCTCTTCTATTTTTGTGATGGTTTGCGTTAGTCTCTTGCTGCTGGCGATCCCTATTCACGTTTACGCTGGGGCTGAGATGCCCGTGGTTGAGGCGTTCCGTTCAGGAGCCACCCTGCCGTTATCAGATATTGCCCATTTGACCTTTTTTGCGACGGCGGGGTGTCTTGCGGTAGCGCACGGTATCGGTCTACCGGTTCTGCTAGCCGTCAGCGCGACAGCGGGTGCGGCGTTCGTAACGGTGGGGATCACGGTGCCTGCCCCAGCATGGGGGCTTGTGATCACCACATTAGGGAGTGGATGGCTCTTAATGGGACAACCGCTAACCTCCCGTCGCTGGGTCGTGGGATCGAGTGTCGCAGCCTCTGTTCTGCAAGGCAGCACTTTCAGTCAGCCCCCCGCGCCAGCACCAGAAGCCCTCGCTTACTGGCTCGGTCTGTTGCTTGGTCCGCTCATCATTGGCCTAGCTGCCTATCAAGTTTCTTTTTGGCTGCTGTGGCATCTTGCCGACCGCGCCGACGTGAAGTTCCGTCTAGGGGGAGCGATGGTAATCGGAATAGGATTAGCTGGCTTAGGTACCCTGGTATTTCCGCACCTGATCTAAGGAATTTTTGAGGCGGGATTTCAAAATTTGCCGGGATTATAGGACAATAGATAGACACCACTTTAAAGCAGCTTTAATTGAGGATTTCTAGCATGGATTTTCGTTTACTCATTGTTATAGCTCCCGTGTTGATTGCCGTGAGCTGGGCCTTATTCCGAATTTTGCCTGCTGCGCTCAACCAGTTTCAGGGCATGCTCAACAAGTAGAGCGCTTTGTGTTCCATCACTCCTAAACGTTGCTAGCGGTCTTCTTTTGACGAAAGGCCGCTATTTTTATGGGCGATCACGGCTCAGTCACACTCTAGAAGAATAAGTAGGGTAAGAGCGTCTGTACTACTGGCCCAGGAAGCCTAAGGCGCTGCTGGAAATTTGCTAGGTTTTGATAGGAACCTGTCGAGATGCGATCTCGAATGATTGTTCGGGCCACAGAGGCCGTGATGCCAGGAACCTCGACGAGCTGTTCTACCGATGCTGTATTAGGGTTAACCCGTTGCGATTCATAAGGGCTGTCAGCGTCATAAAAACAAAACAGCAAAATGGAGACCAGTGGCTGCAGACGAGCTGGGGGCACGCCCAGAGCCGCCGCAATATCGTCAACGGCATAAAACTGGACACCACCTTGAACCAGTTGAACCAGCATCTGAGCCTGATGGATAGAGAGACCCGGTAGCCGCAGCCAGTCATC
>JBAUJD010000606.1:0-2980 GCA_049683515.1 Thermosynechococcaceae cyanobacterium
CTGCTAGTCTTCGGCTAGCGAACTCCATCTAAGCTCCCAGAAGAAGGCGTGCAGAAAGCATCCCCCTGACAGATTCACCCCTCACAAGCTAAAGACATAATCTTTTGTATGTGTGGTGATATTGAAAACTTGAGCTATAGTAAAGATGGCGAATGTGTTTAGTTAATGATGTCAAAGCGTACCGTTCACCCAAACTCTCTAGAGAATCTAATTCACGAAGGCCGACCCCCTGCTTTTGATGAAGACAAGAAACGCCGTAGCTTGACCGTTACTAAGACAGGTTGGGCTGGCAGTGTTCAGGTTGCCTCATCGGTGAAGTGCAGTGGTGTTTCTGAGCTTCTTGAGCAAATCGGACGTGGCGAATTAGTGGTGATGTCAGCCTCAGTAGAAGCTGAGCAGAATAGAGCAGCTTTTCAGCGGAGGATAGAGGCTTTTGAGCGGATCATTTCGGAGCCGATTATTGATGCCCCTTTACTTTCTGACGAGGATATTAGTCGAGAGAGCCTGTAAAGAGCAAACTCGTCATGCAATATCGACGTTTTGGACGTACTGAACTGCAAATGCCCGTATTCTCCTGCGGGGGAATGCGCTATCAATATTCCTGGAAAGATTCTGAAGCTGACTCCATCACTCAGGCCAATCAAGATAATCTTGAGGCAACCATTCGCCGTGCGGTGGAGCTGGGACTCACCCATATTGAAACTGCTAGGGGCTACGGTACCTCAGAGCTGCAGCTAGGTCGAATTTTGCCTCAGTTCCCTCGCGATCAGTTGATCGTCCAAACCAAGGTGAGTCCCGGCCCCGACCCAAAAGCCTTTCGGCAAACCGTTGAGGAGTCCCTCAAGAAACTACAGCTTGATCGAGTAGACCTGCTCGGCCTGCACGGCATCAATACACCAGAAATTTTGGACCATAGCGTTCGATCTGGTGGCTGTTTAGAGGTGGCGCGTCAGCTCCAGCAAGAAGGCAAGGTGAGGTTTATTGGTTTTTCAACCCACGGGCCGACGGAGGTGATTGTCGATGCTATCGCAACCAACCAATTCGACTACGTAAACCTGCACTGGTACTACATTAACCAAAATAACTGGCCTGCTATTGAAGCTGCCACAGCCCACGATATGGGTGTTTTTATCATTAGTCCGTCCAACAAAGGGGGGCTGCTCTATCAGCCCCCCCAAATTCTGATGGAGCTATGTACGCCTCTGAGTCCCATGGTATTTAATGACCTCTTTTGTCTGAGTCATCCCCAGGTTCACACGTTGAGTCTCGGCGCAGCCTGTCCCCGTGATTTTGATGAGCATCTTCAGGCATTAGCGCTACTCGATCAAGCCCCTTACATTTTGCCCCCCATTCTTGAGCGTCTTGAAGATCAGGCCATAGAGGTGCTGGGAGAAGACTGGGTCGAAAACTGGCATCAGGGATTGCCCAGCCCAGAAGAGACACCGGGACAAATCAATATCCCTGTAATCCTGTGGCTTCGAAACCTAGCCGTTGCTTATGAGATGGTGGACTATGGGCAAATGCGCTATAACCTGCTTGGCAATGGTGGTCATTGGTTTCCGGGTCAAACAGCCGCTCAAGTAGAAGACCTTGATCTCAGAGCTTGCCTTGCCAACAGCCCCTACCGCGATCAAATTCCGGGGCTATTGCTCGATGCTCACCATAAGCTAAGTTCTGTTGCCGTCAATCGTTTATCTGAAAGCTAGATTAACCGTCGTTATTTGAAGATGAATAATAGCCAGAGCATCACCTATTACCTATTACCCACCTTCACCCCACTTCAATGCGAAATCCAAGACTTGTGTTAAGTAGATTGTGATAGTCTAACTGGCATTACAGAATTGAAGGTATGTCGTGGCAAAACTGAATGTGGGACTCCTATTCGGAGGCTGTTCTGGAGAGCATGAGGTTTCGATTGTTTCGGCGCAAGCGATTGAGCGTGGCCTAAAAGACCCGGCAAATCTTGAGAAATATACCGTGACCCCCTTCTACATTCGCAAAGATGGCCTGTGGCTGTCGGGTGAGGCCGCTCAGCAGGTTTTGGTTACCGGGCAATCTCTAGAGCCTGACGATCAGCCTAATCGGTGGCAGTTCCCCGCAGAAGCTGCCCAGATGGATGTCTGGTTCCCCATTCTGCATGGCCCCAATGGTGAAGATGGCACCATTCAAGGCCTGCTGAAGCTGATGCAGGTGCCCTATGTGGGGTCGGGCGTGCTGTGCTCTGCTGCTTCGATGGATAAGCTCTCCATGAAAACGATCTTTGCTGCCGCTGGTTTGCCCCAGGTCAACTATGCGGCGGTCACTCGCGCCCAAGTCTGGTCTGATCCTTGTGTGTATACCAAGCTTTGCGATCGCCTAGAAGAAGAATTTGCCTATCCCTGTTTCGTCAAACCGGCTAATCTTGGCTCATCGGTGGGGGTCTCAAAGGTTCGTTGTCGCGCTGAATTAGTCACGGCTCTCGATAGCGCCGCTGGCTACGATAGCCGCATTATTGTTGAAGCGGGTGTGGTCGCCCGTGAAGTCGAATGCGCGGTTCTCGGCAACGATAAGCCCAAGGCCTCCATTATTGGTGAAATTACCTTTGAAAGTGATTTCTATGATTACGAAACAAAATACACAGTAGGCAAAGCCGATTTGCACATGCCAGCCAACTTACCGGCTGAGATTGTTGAAACGATTCAAGAACGAGCAGTGCAGGCGTTTCAGGCCGTTGATGCTGCTGGGTTAGGACGAGTGGATTTCTTTTACGTCGAATCTACAGGGGATGTACTGATCAATGAGATTAATACCCTGCCAGGGTTTACCGCCACCAGCATGTATCCTCAACTTTGGGAAAAAACAGGGATTGAGTTTCCTGAGCTGGTGGCACAACTGATTAATCTAGCGATAGAAAAAGATAAAGCCTCAAAGGTCTGATCAAAAAGAATAGGTGCATCAAGAAACCCTGAATCGCCGCCCTATTCTCGATGGGGGCTAGGGC
>JBAUJD010000607.1:0-2743 GCA_049683515.1 Thermosynechococcaceae cyanobacterium
ATATGACGCCATTTCCAGAGTTCCAAACGCGCTTAGCAGACCTATTAGATCGAGCGAGTCAGCTTTGTCCGGTCAGCTTTGTCGGTATGGTGCCCGTAGACGAAGCCAAAATGCCGTGTTTAGACGCCTTTTTCTTCAATCATGACGACCAGCATCTGTTCAATGAGGCAACGCGTCTCGCCTGCCAAGAACGTCAAGTGCCCTTTCTAGATCTCTTTGATCTGTGGCAGCAGCGGGGTCAAGCTTGGTGCCAACAACAAATGGGTAACGACGGTCTGCACCCTAATACCCACGGTTACCAAACTCTCCTCACAGATGTTCTCGACTGGCAACCCCTATAGGTTGCCAGCTATTCGGCCTAGAGTTTTGTCGTTCCTAATACTGCTCCACAGGATTGTGTCAGTGCTATCTATGTGACGGCATGGACAAGTCAGCAGTCTGCTTTCAGACGCTAGAACAGGGCTATGATTGAGACGACCACAGGAGTCTAAACAGCAGCCCATCGAGATTGATAACGGAGCAAGAGTATGGCAGTTTGCGACTATTCCCCTGGCTTAGAGGGTGTGCCAGCGGCTCGGTCTAGTATTGGCTTTGTTGACGGTCAGACCGGATGCCTTGAATATCGTGGCATCCCCATCACAGAGCTGGCCCAGAAAAGTAACTTTCTAGAGACGGCCTACCTGTTAATTTGGGGTGAACTGCCGACTCAAAAAGAGTTTGATCTTTTTCAGCAAGAAATCATCCGCCATCGCCGCACCAAGTATCGGATTCGCGATGTGATGGAATGCTTCCCTGATAGCGGGCACCCCATTGATGCGCTGCAGGCTTCGGTGGCGGCGCTGGGGCTGTTCTACTCTCAGCGCCGGTTAGATGACCCCGACTATTTGCGCGAGAGTGTGGTGCGGTTGCTGGCGAAACTACCCACGATGGTGGCGGCCTTTCGCCATTTGCGTAAAGGGAATGACCCTGTGACGCCTCGCGATGATTTGGGCCATGCCGCGAACTTTCTCTACATGATGAATGAGAAAGAACCTCATCCGCTGCAGGCTGAGGTATTCGATACTTGCTTGCTGCTCCATGCTGAACATACGCTCAATGCCTCTACCTTCTCTGCACGGGTTACGGGGTCCACACTGACCGATCCCTATGCGATTGTGGCGTCGGCGGTGGGGACGTTGGGTGGCCCTCTGCACGGAGGGGCAAACGAGACGGTGATTCCGATGCTCACAGAAATTGGTACCGTCGAGAATGTGCGCCCCTATCTTGATCAAAAGCTGGAGCGGGGCGAAAAAATAATGGGATTTGGTCACCGAGTTTATCGAGTTAAAGATCCTCGGGCCAAGATTTTGCAAGGGTTAGCTGAAAAATTGTTTGCAGAGTTTGGGTGCGATCGCTATTACGGCATTGCCCAAGAACTCGAACGAGCGGTGGAAGAACGCCTGAGCGACCGTCAAATTCATGCCAATATTGAGTTCTACTCCGGCCTCATCTATCGGCAATTGGGGATTCCCAGTGATTTATTTACGCCCATCTTTGCGACGACTCGGGTGGTGGGCTGGCTAGCTCACTGGAAGGAGCAGCTTGAGGCCAATCGCATCTATCGGCCCACTCAAATCTATATTGGTGAGCATGACCAAGATTATGTGCCGGTGTGCGATCGCTAGGCCACCGAAGTCTTGATTGCAGCGAGAGTATTGTCAGTCAGCTTTTGAAGCGATTGGAGCTAGCTTTTGGGTGAAACTGAGTCGGCTTTTCTGCAGATTGGCTGTGAGATTCTGGGATAAAGGTGTATAACAGAATGGGAACTCACCGATAAGTAATTGTTACTACGCTCCGATGCCACAAGCCTACGCGCCTCCCTCGACTCTGATCTCCAACGGATTTCGCGCCCTTGCAGACCCTCTTCGAGTCCATGTATTAGAGCTACTTCGTCATCAAGAACTGTGCGTCGGTGAACTGTGTGAGTCTTTAGATACGAACCAGTCCAAGCTTTCGTTTCACCTTAAGGTGCTTAAAGACGCTGAGCTGGTCCACACTCGCCATGAGGGACGCTGGATTTACTACAGCCTCAATTTGCCTCAGTTTGTGGTGCTTGAGCAATATCTAGCTGAATATCGACGGTTTGCCGAGATGCTGCCGTCTCATTTATATCAAACCGTCGACAAGCATTAGGTGACGAACACCCGGAAGCTTTTTTGCCGGGGTCTTTCGCTAAGATGAGCAGATTCTTCTGATTCGTCTCTATGCTGCGCCAACTGGAAAGACTGCTAGAAATCGATTGTTTAATTCGCGCTTCTGAGCGCTGCACGGCAGAAAGTCTGGCGGAACACTTAGAAAAGAGTGAGCGCACCATTCGCAGCGATATTGCTTTTTTGCGCGATCGCTATGGTGCCCCAGTAGAATACAGCCACAAAAGAGGCTGGTACTACACCGATGCAGACTGGCGACTGCCGACGATCCCCCTCGATAAGGGCGAATTGTTTGCGCTAACACTGGGGGCGCGAATGCTCGAAGCCTACGCGGGTTCGACCTATGCGGCAGAGTTGCGGTCTGCGATCGCACAGATTGCCCAGCGCCTACCCGAACAAACTTGGGTAGACCTGCAGCAGCTCGCCGATGAACGCATTGTGTTTCGTGCTGGTGCCCAAATTGATTTAGATCCTGAGATTTGGCACCGGCTAGAGAATGCCTGCAGCCGGAATCAGACTGTGCAGATGACCTATTTTACGGCGGGGCGGAATGC
>JBAUJD010000608.1:0-2756 GCA_049683515.1 Thermosynechococcaceae cyanobacterium
CCTAATGTTCAAGAGCTGACGGATTCAGCCTCACGGCGATCAATCCATTGCTTAGCCCGCTCTACCGCCTCTTTCCGAGAGGTGGCGTGGGGTACTGCAACCGTACACCCTCTGTTATTGCTGGCCCACACTGAATATGCGGGATAGCCGTGCATTTCCCCTTTGTCTATTTCAACCTTCCAGTCTCGATAGTGAAAGGCCAACACGATATGAGGGTAATTAGGATTGGCTTGGAGGGTGCCGCCGCTAGAAAACATAGGTCAAGAGCGAGTGGTTAGGACTGATACTGCTATGCCGGATAGATACGTAACCGACGATTTGGCTCCTCCCCAAAACTGCGGGACTGGAGCCGGTAATGCTCAATCAGCTCATGCTGCATCTTTCGCACCAGGGCCGACCGAGGCAAAAGTTCCACCGGCTGTCCTTTGGGAATCACGATTTGCTCTACGGCAAGTCTCGCTTCTTCAAGGGCTTCCATTTCATCATCCTCTTGATCACCCATGAACATCTGTAGATCTACCACTTCAGGGATGCCCGGTTCGTCCATATTGAGCAATCGACGCAGCCCCCGCGCAATTTGAGGGATGGTGCTGGCTTTGATGGTGTGGACCGGCACCTGGCGACTTTTGGCGAGCTGCTTGAGCTTGGAGTGATGCTTGACGTGCGATCGCAACCCCATCACTACATCGGCATGGTCGATATCTTTGGTGACCACAATCGGTAAATCTAGGGTGCGAATTACCTGATCGAGCTGCGTTTTTCGAATCCCGTAGGCGTAGATATGAAGAGGTAAATCTTCTCCGTTAGGGCCAGCCCAGGCAATCTCATTGCCATAATGATCTTTGCCCTCCAGCGAAGCATCTAACAGCGTCTGAAACATGCTTGAATCCGGCGAAACTGGGATCTGTTGCTCTAGGGGCACCACCTTCATTTGCCCCGACGATCGCCAGCTTTTCTCAGGGTCTAGCGGCTCCGGCGGCTCGATCAGCTTGGGCATCTCATGGGTAATTGCGACTTTGCCCGTATCGTTGACCGTGCGAATTTGCGGATTGGGCACTCGACCTCGCAGAAGCTGGTCAACGGTGGTCGCCACCGCATCATGAACCACCCAGCGACTCCGCTCCAGCATTTCTACCGCCACATCAAAGGTGGGTGGGGCTTTGCGCTCTAAGACACTTTTCTGACTCCCGCGCCGACGGGCTTCATCATCGCCCAGCGTCACGGACTGGATTCCCCCCACCAGATCAGAAAGGGTAGGGTTTTTCATGAGGTTCTCAATTTGATTGCCGTGGGCGGTGCCAATCAGTTGGACGCCCCGCTCAGCAATGGTGCGGGCCGCTAGCGCTTCTAGCTCGGTGCCAATTTCGTCAATCACAATTACTTCCGGCATGTGATTTTCGACCGCCTCAATCATGACCTGATGCTGATGCTCAGGACGGGCTACCTGCATTCGACGGGCGCGACCGATGGCGGGGTGAGGCACGTCACCGTCGCCAGCAATTTCGTTTGAGGTATCGATAATCACGACTCGCTTCAATAAATCATCTGCGAGCACCCGGGCAATCTCTCGCAAAGCCGTCGTTTTCCCGACCCCAGGACGGCCCAGCAGCAGAATCGATTTACCGCTTTCAACCAGGTCTTGAATCATCGTGATCGTACCGTACACGGCCCGTCCCACCCGACAGGTGAGGCCAATGATTTCGCCCTGTCGATTACGCATGGCGCTAATGCGGTGCAGCGTGCGCTCAATGCCGGCCCGGTTGTCGCCGCTGAAGTGACCCACTCGCTGAATGCAGTAGTCCAAATCGGTACGAGTCACCACCTGTTCAGATAGCAACTCGGCTTTGTCTGGGAAGCGAGCTTCGGGCTGACGGCCAATGTCGAGGACGACCTCAATTAAAGACTCAAGCAGGGGGTGAGTCTGGAGCTGGGCACGTAATTGGGCCGGTAGAATACTTAAAAGCTGTTCAAGGTTATCGGTAATCAGCGTTCGTTTTTGGGGCTTAGAGTCGGCCATAGTCAATTTCGGATCTTTATCTTCAATCCGTCGATACATTAAGTTCCCCCGAATGGGCCTTAAGGGGGTGGACTAGGGTTTCAGCCAACCGTACCGACTGCCTGAGCGTCTGAGGCTCCGCTTCCAGTCGATGGGTTGGCAGTGGTTCTAGCAACCGACGGGCATAGCTGCCGTAGGCAACCCCTGCAACATAGGACTGGTTTTGCCCCACTTTCCCTTTAATATTCAAAAGGCCGCTGGCTTTGAGTTTAACAACTGTGTGACCATTTGTGCCGCCTGCAAGTTGAACATAGCCCGGTAAACCCGCTGCCAAAACCTTTTTGCCCAAGCGAACAGCAGCTCGCGTGGTCCCGTTACCAATATCTCCACTCATGGGACGCCCGTCTGTTTGCCAAATCAGTGGGCAGGGTAGGGGCGCAATCCATCTATATAGCTCGCGCAGATAGTCGAGGTGTCCGTTGCCGTCAGGGCAGCTAATGGCAAGCACCTTAAGCTGACTAGCGTGATGCTTTATTTTTGCCCACAGCGCCTGGAACAAATGCCCGTGGGTCGGATGAGTATGAATCTCAATGGCATCGACCTGTCCGGCTGAAATCAGCGGCATTATGCTCTCGACAGAGGCCCGATACTCTTGAGCGGTAATTTGCTCAATGGGGCAAATCGGTAAGCAGCGACCACAGCCGTAGCAGCGGTCTGAGATGACGCCCTGGACCGTCTCAGAAAAGGCAATGGCTTGGGC
>JBAUJD010000609.1:0-2424 GCA_049683515.1 Thermosynechococcaceae cyanobacterium
GCCCTAGAGTTTGAGCGGCTTCCGGGTGGGGCGCAGCGAGGGGGCATTCTGACACCAGCGACGGGGTTGGGCGATGTTCTTGCCGATCGCTTGCGTCAGACAGGGACGGTCATTAATATTCCAGCCTAGGGTTGCTACCGTTGAAATTCTATTGAGGGGTGGCTCACTTCAGTTTTGACGTACTCTAACCCCTTTCATCTCTTGAAGCGCTCATTTGCGCTACGCCATAGCCCTAATTCACGCCATCTTCACCAAAGATAGTGTATTTTTTTACCTATCGACATATCTCTTAGAGTTCTACAATATCGTTCTGCATTTGTACAACGTTTACTGTAGTGCTACTGGCAACGTTGAGAAAGTGAACCACACTTGCTTTGGAGTGTACTTCTGTGACTAATTGCTGAGATATGCTCGCTAGTGTTTCATTAAAAGGATTGACCCATGCGAACAATATCTTTGCATAAAGTGCGTTCAGTTATTGCTGTAGCTGCTATTGCATCTAGTCTCGGAATCATAGTGGAGTCATCCCAGATTGCCCAGGCTCAGACTGAAACGCCTTCACCAACGCCAGCAGCGGCCCCGCTCCCCACAGAGCAAGTTCCAGGTGCAACCACCACGCCGACAGGGATTACTCCCACAACCCCCGCGAGCGTTACCCCTTCAGCTCCCGTTGGCGGAGCCTCTGAAGATGCAGTTACATCGGAAACAGAAATGCAGAAAACGGGAGAGGCCGATGCCTCTGCTGAAACCACAGGTGCAGAAATCACTCCCGGCAGCACTCCTGCCAGCACTTCTGAAACCACTGAAACGCCCACTGGTGGCGCAGGAGCCGTTGAGGCGACCCCAAGCTCGACGACGACTGAGCCAGAATCTACCACTCCACCGACAGAGTCAGTCGAGTCTACAACCACCACCGAACCTGTACAAGGTCTCTGGTAAACGAATCGAAAAAGCATTGCCCGAAATTCATTCTCTAGGGCTGTTGCTTGGTGCTCCTGTTCTTTGTCCTAAGACAAGCTGAAGTGCACCACGCCTGAAATTTATCACCCGTGCCTTAGATTAAGGCACGGGTTTTATATTGGACCCTCATTTCCCGTCGGTCTGCTTCCTCGGTATAATTTAGCCCGTATCCATCGTTACGAAGGTTCTGATATGAAGATAGCGATCTCGTTCCGGAAAGGGCTGCGGGTTTTATTCGCAGCCGGCCTGTTTCTTTTCCTTTCTTTTGCTGGACAGCACTCCCTCACCGCTCAAGCAGACACCTATAAAACCAAGATCAGTCCTGGGAATCAGTATGGTGATAATCCTCCTGCTGTCAAAACAACGATCAAGCAGCGTGCAAGCGGCTTCAGGGTTGGTAAGGTCGTGCGTAAAGGAGATACGACACAGCAAACAAAAGAGATTGAGAAAGTTCAGCCGGACTCTGGCAAGGCAGAGGATGCTAAGGCTAAATAAATAGCCAGTCGTCCATTAAGGCGGGATTTGAGCGGCATCTCTAGACTCACGTTCCGCCTTAGTATTGATTGTTCTAATCATCGATTCATCATCTTCAAGGGCACACTCTTGGAACAATAACCCTCTCAGAGTCTTCTCAAGGATTGAAGTCCAGCGCAATGAAGCTGCCTTAGATGGATGCCCTCACTACAATGGGGCTTATATCTTTAATAAATCGAGAGGAACAATGGAACAGTTGCTGGGCAATGCGCTAGGCCTTTTTAATCGCTACAGCGGCTGGATTATTTGGAACTTATTCCTTGCATTTATTCCGTTAGCGCTTAGCTTTTGGCTCTTTCGCCGTCGAGAGATTGTGCGATCGCCCCTCTGGTGGCTTGTCCTCGTGGTGTTTATTGCGTTCTTACCCAACGCGCCCTATCTGCTGACCGATATCATGCATTTGATTCGGGCTATTCGCGCAATCTATTCGATATGGATCATTACCCTGATCTTTATACCGCTTCATGTGTTTGCCATTTTGGCCGGGTTTGAAGCCTATGTGATCGCTCTGATTAACCAAGGCATCTACTTAAAGCGGCAGGGCGCACAGCGTTTTGTGTTTGGTGCAGAATTACTCGTTCATGCCCTCTCTGCTGTGGGCGTCTATGTGGGGCGGTTTCAGCGTTTCAATAGTTGGGATTTAGTGACCGATCCCGGCTATGTTCTCTTGGCAACCCTAAACAATTTCACCTCAAGGTTCCCCATTGTAGTCATGCTCATCACCTTTGTCGTGATAACGGTACTCTACTGGATCGTCAAGCAAATCACGCTGGGGTTGGTGCTGCAGATGCGCTATGGCCGTCAGCCTGAACGCCTTAAGTCGCCATCGCCTTAATAGATCAGCCGCTATGACACAATAGAGCCAACAACCCTCGACAAAGGAGAGTAGATCATGCCCCTAGAACGGAGAATGTCGCGGGAGAATTACCT
>JBAUJD010000610.1:0-1892 GCA_049683515.1 Thermosynechococcaceae cyanobacterium
GAGCAGGAGCGTCGGCACCTCAAGGATCCCCCAGTCCTGTGCGAAAGTTTTGGTGTTGCTGCGATAGTAGTTCACCATCGCGGTGAGTGCGCCCCGCTTGGCGGCGGCATTTTTAAAGGCTTTTAGATCTTCGGGAGTAAAGGCATTTTTGTGGGTGGCCCGATCGGCAAAGGCAGATGCGATCGCACCATAATCATTGGCTTGCAACACCAGCTCCGGCAGCAGCGGCAGTTGAAAGAACCCGATATACCAGCTTCGCAGCATTTGCCGAGGGTTACTCCGCAATGCCTCAGCAAATTTGGCGGGGTGGGGCAGGTTCATCACGATCAGCTTTTGCAGCATTTCAGGATGGGCATAGGCAAAACACCAAGCGATCGCACCACCCCAATCATGACCCACAAGAATACAGTCGTCATATCCTAGCCCTTTGATAACGCCCTGAACATCTTTAATCAATTCGGGCATCCGATAGGCATTAACGTCTTGGGGCTTGTCGCTATCGTTATAGCCGCGCAAATCTAGAGCCACCACCTTATAGTCTTGGGCAAATTCAGGGATTTGATGCCGCCAAGAATACCAAAACTCTGGAAAGCCATGCAGCATCAGCATCAATGGTCCCTCACCCTGGGTTACATAGTGCAGCCGAATGCTGTTACTGACAATGTATTGGTGATTAACATTTTGTTCAAGTTCAGTTTGAGTCATCAGCCATGTATCCGTTTACGAGAAATGCTTGAACTTTTTCAGTCAGCCATCGCTCGAATAACTCCTCCTGTATTTGCGATCGCAACGGTTCATCTAACGTCGGGATTATTAACTCTTCTACGAAAATGAGATGAACGTTCTCTTTGCTCAAAATAGGCTTGAGAATCTGTGGCGGATGGGCAGCAAAGACCGCTGCAGAAATTTTAGGGGGTAAATCTCGTCGGGATAGAGGACCGGGGTATCCACTTGAGCGACGCAACTCAGGCTCTTGAATATACTGGTGAGCAATCTCCCAAAAGCTAACTTCATCCTCCTGGATTGCACAAAATAGCTCCATCGCCAGATCTCGATGGGGCAGCACGACATCGTACAGAATGATTTGCGCGTAGTCATGCCTGTGCTGGGCAAAATATGTCTCGACTTGGGGAGCAATCAGTTGATTGGATACTTTGGTGGCAATAATCTGATCGCGTACCAGAGTTTCTAAATCATCAACAGAGAGCTGATATTCTTGGAGCCAAGCTAAGGTTTCTTCCGTGCTCTGGAGGTTGTTCACCTCTCGAAACTGATCGGCAGCTTGCTGGAGTTCATCAGCTTTAAACTGAATGCCTTGTTGCATCGCAGTTTGGGCAATAATCTGTTTCTTAATGATTTCAAGGGATAACGTAGGCGCTCGGCATGATAGCCGAACGTGATTTAGAAGAACATCAGGAGGAATATCAACGTGACTCAGATCAGCCATAAACAGAATAAATGTGTAGATAACTTGAAGACAACTCTACCCTCTAGAGTTCGGGTTCATTTTTTCTTGATGCTCGAAAGGGTTTAAGCAGAGCGTTACTGAAGTGCCGTTGATGTCTGACTTATTTCCCTAGATGGTTTGAGTCGATAACTGCTGCTGATTTAAGTAGAAATATTGCCCCTGCTTAGCCATCAATTCTGAGTGCGTTCCTTGTTCAATCAACATCCCCTGATCTAACACTAAGATGAGATCGGCATCCCGCACGGTTGATAAGCGATGGGCAATGATGAATATTGTCCGATTATGACGAATCTGATTAAGGTTGGTTTGAATAATATGCTCAGATTCAGCATCCAGATTGCTGGTGGCTTCATCAAGGACGAGAAGGCGCGGATTTCCGAGTAACGCACGGGCGATCGCAATGCGCTGACGCTGCCCCCCCGAC
>JBAUJD010000611.1:0-1557 GCA_049683515.1 Thermosynechococcaceae cyanobacterium
GTCTAGATCGTTGAGGTCGCCGTGGAGTCCCGACAGGGTAAAGTTGGCGGTGCCTGTGACCACGGTTTGCTGATCAATGATTACAAACTTATGGTGCATGAGGCCGCTACCCGCAGAACCATCGGCGGTGTCGTCTAGCCACGGAATGCCTGCGTTTTGAATGATCTGGAGCGCGTCAAATTGATTGCTCTCGCTAGCGTCAAGCTGGTTGTCGCCGTTTTGGTCGATGGTGGCAACACCATCTTCATATCGGTCTCGTTGCCGTGGGTCAAGTTGGGCGACTTCCGCTGGGGTAAAGCTGCTCCAGGGGCGGCTGTAGGTGTTTTCTAAAATCAGACGAACCCGGATGCCAGAGTGCTTTCGCTCTCGGAGTGCTTGGGCAATTTTAGGCGATCGCAACTCCTGCACCGCCACATCAATACTCGATCTTGCGGACCGCATCTGCTCCACAATCACCTGTTCTAGATCATCCCCCGGTCGCTGTTGCTGACGATAAGGGTCTTGATAGCTCGCCGCCGGATTCTGGTTCATATACACCTGAATTCGGGGATGCTGGGGGAGCAGCGGCAGCGACTGAACCTGAACAGACTGCCGCTGCCATTGACTCACGACAACGCCCAGGGCTGCCAGCCCACAGCCCCAGAGCAAAACGCTGCGAACCCACGGTTTCATTCGCGCTAGTAGCGACTAAACGTTCCGGTCTCGGATTCTTCTAAGGCATCTCGCAGAGAATTCACTACCACAGGGGCCGCAATAAACGGATCGGTAAAGATCTTTCGCGTGGTTACAGAATCATTTCTGTAAAAGGATTGAGCGCGATCTTTTTGAATCCCCATTTTGGAGCCATCGAGGGTCACCCCCCCAAATAAGCCTCGATTGCGAGAATAGGTATAGATTTTATTCTTGCTGTAGCTGTTGGTAGGGTTCACCGGTGTTGAACCCACTGGCCCCGCAGTCCCCGTCACGCTGCCGCCAATGTCGTAATCTTTAGAAAGAACTTCATTGACGGTTTCACGACTGGGAAAAACCATAATAATATCGCTTGATTTTGCCCCAATCTGTAGACCAAAGCTGCCTCCCGTCAAGCTAATAAAGGCTGGATTGCTCCAGGTTCCGTCTGGGTATCGCACCATCATCACGCCTGTACCACGCCGTCCGCCAAAGACAAGACCCGCCTGAAGCATATTGGGAATAATGGCAATGCCTTCACTCTGGGCCAGCAGCTCTGCCGGAATTCGTTTTTCGGGATTGCTCATGATTTTCTCAAAAACGTTCAGAGCCGATTCCACTTTGTCCTCGGCCTTCTGAAGGTTGTCGTTCGTTGTATTGTCTACCTCTGCATTCTGCAGTGGCCTATCAGCATTCTCATCTGCGTCTATCTGCGGCAGGGGTTGATCCGCATTGTCTTGTACCTCTGTATTCAGGGGTTGATCAGTATTTAGGGGTTGATCCGCATTCTCACCGGCCTCTATCTGTGGCAGGGGTTCATCCGTAAATCCGTCTGACTCTGCCAGCCCTGGATTCACGAATCCGACTATCGATAGGCCGACGAATGGG
>JBAUJD010000612.1:0-5369 GCA_049683515.1 Thermosynechococcaceae cyanobacterium
GTTCTGTATACGTCTCCGCTGCTGGCGAATCTGCTGCTGTTGCTGCTGATTGGGCTATTCTTGTTTTTGATTGGGGTTCTGGTTTACTACGTTTGGATTTTCCGCTTTAGAAAACCAGCGACTCGAAAGCAACGACCGCCCCAAGTCCCGGCGCACAAAGCCGATGCGGCAGTAGAGAATCTACGGGCCATTCGCCAACAAATTGAGCAGATCGAAGATCAGGTGGCCCGTGAAGCACTCTTCGAGCAAACCAAGGATATTGCGAGAGAACTCTCTCGACGCCAGCTCAAAATCGTGGTGTTTGGGATTGGCTCTGCTGGTAAAACCTCACTGGTGAATGCGCTCATGGGACGGATTGCGGGCAAGGTCGGCCCTACAATTGGCACTACAGAAGTAGGAGAAACCTATCGGTGCTATATTTCCAAGCTCGATCGGGAGCTATTGATCACCGATACCCCCGGATTGCTAGAGCCAGGAATTATGGGAACCGCCCGAGAGCAAGCCGCTCGTAAACTTGCCACTGAGGCCGATCTACTATTGTTTGTCGTCGATGGCGACATTACTCAGTCGGAGTATCAGCTCCTGCAGTCTTTAGGCAAGATGGGCAAGCGCCTGCTGCTGGTGTTTAACAAAACCGACCGCTATGGACTGACTGATCAAGAGCAAGTGCTAGAGAGATTGTGCGATCGCACCCAAACCTGGCTCCATCCAGAAGACGTGGTGGCAATCTCCGCTGCCCCTCAACCCTTACGAACAGCGACGGGCGAACCCCTTGCGCCTGATCCTGATTTGCGATCGCTGATGCAGCGCTTGGGCCGAATTCTCTATCAAGAGGGCGACAATCTACTGGCCGATAATATCTTGCTTCAGTCTCAGCGACTCAGCACTGAAGCCCGCGAACTGATTGACCAAGAGCGACAAAAGCGGGCCGAAAAGGTGGTGGAGCGCTTTCAGTGGATTGGTGCCGGGGTGATTTGGGCGACGCCCATTGTGATTGATCTCTTGGCAACCGCAGCGGTCAATGCCCAGATGGTGGTGGAAATTGCCAAGGTCTATGGCTGCGAGATCTCCCCAGAAGAGGGCCGTGAGCTAGCCCGTTCTCTGGCGAAGACCTTAGGAACACTGGGGATTGTCAAGGGCGTATTGTCGGTGTTTACCCGCCTCTTAGAATTTAGCGTAGCGGGATATGTGGTAGGTAAATCAGTGCAGAGCATCAGTGCTGCTTACTTGACACGTATTGCAGGCAACAGCTTTATCGAATATTTCCGTAATGATCAAGATTGGGGTGATGGCGGCATGGCGGAGGTGGTGCAGCAGCAGTTTCAGCTCAACCGCCGCGATCAGTTTGTGAAAGCCTTTATTCGAGATGCGATGACACAGCTCCCCAAGAGTTTTGGCCGAGCGCTGCAGCCCTGGCCTGAGCAGCCTCTAGAGATGCAGGCTGAGTTAATCTCAGAGGAAGAAGTTGACTCTTCACAACGGTAAGGCGCAAGACCTGCTGCAAGTATCTATAGCTGAATGGCACTGATATAAGGGGGCAAAGCAAATTTGTGTTGGCACCGCTGAGAAAGATATACTTATTTTACTAAGTATATAAAATTTCATCTTTATTAAATCGGTTTAACTTATGCCTAGGCTAATCACGGATTTTGATGGTCCAATTGTTGATGTATCCGAGCGTTACTATCGGGTTTATCAATATTGTCTAGAAAAGGTCCGTCGGCCAAGACAGCGGGTGCAGCCCCTAACAAAGGAAGCATTTTGGGCATTTAAGCGATCGCAACTTCCCGAAATCCAGATCGGCATGGAATCAGGTTTAGACGAGCCGCAATCTCAGCAGTTCTCTGACCTACGCCGAGAGACGGTCCATACCATGCCCTACTTTGAGTACGACCGCCTCATTCCAGGGGCCGTAGAAGCGCTGGAAGGGCTACAAAAGGCTGGCTTTGATGTGATGGTGATGACGATGCGACGCACTCGTGAACTCAACTACGCGCTACAGCGGTTTGATCTAGAGCATCTGTTTCCTGTTGATCGCCGCTATTGCCTTGCCAATGATTATGTCAAAACAGTAGATACCAAAGATAAGCCGCTGTTGATGGCCCGAGCAATACGAGAACTACCCGCGACCTATTCCACCTGGATGGTGGGCGATACCGAAGCCGATATCTTAGCCGCGCAGTCTCAGAACTTGCCCGCGATTGGTGTTTTATCAGGGATTCGCGATCGCAAACAGCTCAGCCAAGTCAATCCCAACGAAGTGGTTGCTGACCTTGCGGCGGCGACAGCACTCGTTTTAGACCGATGCTTACTGGCCCGGTGAATAATACACCGGCCTCACCGTAAGGGTAGTCAGCTTTAGGAGGTTGCGATCTCACCTCCCTCTATCAATCGTAGTTTCAGCATTAGGGACTCCATTGCGAGACCTTGACCACAGTAGAACATTGGGATAAGCCAGATGAAACACCTATGGAATGCCTTGCGGCGTCAAGGCGATCGCCTCACAAAAGGATGGGTCGCGATGACGGCTCTTCTGTTAGGACTGCAGCTCTTGATGGCCGCCCCCGCCTTGGCCGCCACAACGGTGCAAGATATTCCCAATATTTCGACAGACTCGTCTAACTGGATTGCCGATGAGGCCGAGCTACTCAGCCCTCTTGTCAAGCGAAATATCAATCAGACGCTGTCTAACATTGCCAAAGAAACCGGCAACGAAATCAGAATGGTGACCGTGCGGGGCTTGAACTACGGAGTAACGCCCCAGAGCTTCACCGATGAGCTATTTACAGCCTGGTTCCCCGATACCGTTCAGGGCAACCAAACCCTGATGGTTGTTGACGCCAAAACGAAGGATGCGGGTATCCGGGTCGGCAAAACCTCCCAGGCCGATATCCCCGAAGCCTTTGCCCAAAGTTTAACCTCTGAGTCCCTCCTCATTCCAATTCGGAATGGGAACTACAACCAAGCCTTCCAAGAGACGGCTGCTCGTGCTGCTGCCGTGTTGTCAGGTGAAACCGATCCCGGTCCCCCTGTGACCGAAATTGCACAGCTCCCAGAGCGCAACTACAAAACCTCAGAAGAGACCAATGATTTCAATTCCACCATTATTGTGGTGGTTCTCTTGGTAATCGCGACGGTGGTGCCCATGGTGACCTTCTTTATTTACCAGGGTCAGTAATTCCTGATCACACGCTTCGTCAGCAACGGTCCTCCAGCCTTGGGGGATTGTTGTTTTAGGTTTACCCCAGTGCGGCTATGCTACCGACGGATTTACTCATGCATCGCTATCGCGGTGAGGCCATTGTTCCCAAACGCCTGCCGGTGAATACAGAAAATCTTGCGATCGCACAAACCCTAATCACCTGCTTCCAAGAGGCCCAAGGAGACACCAAAGGCAACCTCACCCAGCGTCTCCAAGCCCTAGAAGGCGACAGCACCGACTACCGCCTGAAGCGGGGACTGGCCCACCTGCTCACAGGGCTGAGCACCTTTGAAACCATTAGCCCGCTAGAGCCAGCGGCCCTGCGGCAGCGAACCTTTCAACTCTCGGCCCAAGCCGCTACCAGCCCACAAGCCACGCAACTGACCTTAGAGAAGATTGCCAATCAGCTCACCCAAGAATTAGGGAACGAGGTCCACATTGATCAGGTCCGGCAGGGACTCTACGCTGACCTCAACGAAAATCAAATTTTAACCGAGCTAAACCTCCCTAACCCTGAAGCCCTGCTGCATCGCTACAATCTCTCTCAGGTCCAGGGCGTCTTTTATCGAGCCAGCCAAATTATCCTGACGGCCCATCGCAACGATCCGGGGGAGTATAAGCTCCTGTTTCGCTACCTGAAACTCTTTGGCCTGATGGCCTACATTGAAGGCGACGCCGATCATGGGTTTACCCTCACCATCGACGGTCCAGCCAGTCTCTTTAAAGCCAGTACCCGCTATGGCTTAGCCCTTGCCAAGCTCCTCCCCGCACTGCTCCACGTCACCAAATGGAGTCTGACGGCAACCATCAACACAAAAGATACCTACACCAAAACCGAGCGCATCCGTCAGTTTTCGCTCGCCTCAGACTGCGATCTCACCAGTCACTATCCGCCGGGGAAACCCTTTGACAGCATGTTAGAAGAGAGCTTTGCCCAGCGCTGGCAAGAGAGTAAAACGGAATGGAAACTAGAGCGCGAAGTCGATCTCATTCCCATCCCCGGCAGCGTCATGATCCCTGATTTTCGGCTCGTGCATCCCGATGGCCGCACCTTCTTGCTAGAGATTGTAGGGTACTGGCGATCTAAATATTTGCAGAAGAAATTTGCCCAGGTCCGCAAAGCCAACCGCGATGACCTGATTTTGGCGATTTCTGATCGTCTCAACCTCGATAAGGCAGGAGTCAAGGTTGAAGGAACGCCTGCTCAAATCGTTTGGTTCAAATCTAAGCTCTCTCCAAAAGCTGTCTTAGAGGTTCTTGAACCCGCAGGATGACTTAAACTAGAAGCCTTGAATTTCTCATATCCAAAACGGTGATTGCCCTTGTCCATTCCATCTGCCCCTCCCTTTGGCTGTCTCTACGGTGTCGGAGTGGGGCCAGGGGATCCAGAATTAATTAGCGTCAAAGGGCTGCGCGCGCTCCAGCAGGTTCCGGTCGTTGCCTTCCCAGCCGGTGTGAAGGGCAAAACTGGGGTGGCAGAGCGCATCATTGAACCGTGGCTGAATTCGACGCAGCAAAAATTACCATTGACGTTCCCCTACGTCCAAGACCCGTCCGTACTAGAAGCAGCTTGGCAACAAGCTGCTCAGGAAGTCGGCAAGTATCTAGTGAAAGGGCAAGACGTGGCCTTCGCTTCTGAGGGCGACGTGAGTTTTTATAGTACGTTTACCTATTTGTCTCAGAACGTCCAGGCGTTATACCCTGATGCCAAGGTTGAAACCATCCCCGGCATTAGCTCACCCATGACGGCGGCGGCAGCGGTGGGGTTGCCGCTAACGGTGCAGCGCGATCGCCTCGCCATTTTACCCGCTCTCTATTGTCTAGATGACCTTACCACCGCCCTAACCTGGGCAGACGTCATTGTTTTAATGAAGGCTGGCTCTGTCTATGAGCAAGTGTGGCCGATTCTGCAGCAGGCACAGCTTCTCGACCATAGCTATGTCATTGTCGAAGCCAGTACGCCTCAGCAGCAGATTTATCAGAATTTGCAAAACTATCCCACCCTCAAGCTCCCTTACTTTTCACTCCTGATTGTCTACGTTAAGAACGCTCCTCAACGCCCCACTATCGATCCCGTCAGCGCTTAGAGACTTCTCCGTTCTGCTGTCATCTATGCACCTTTAATGAGAATTCTTGCAGATACGGCAGATCATAGAGACAATAGAAC
>JBAUJD010000613.1:0-1911 GCA_049683515.1 Thermosynechococcaceae cyanobacterium
TATGCGACCTCATCGTTCATCATTTTTTGCCTTTCAATGTTTTTATTGATGTTTTTAAAAAGTTAGTTAATTAACTTGACAAAAACAGTTCTTCTAACCGTCAGCGATAGAATTCCACTCAGCCAAATTTTATGCAGGTGGCTTATCTTGTAAATTAGGCGATTTCTCAAGAACTATCACCACATCATATTCACCAACGGGTGCATCAGGGGGTAGGTGAATTGTCAAGATGCGATCCTCCCCAATCTGGACCTTCGTCTGAATCACTCGCATTCCTGTGTTCCTTGGCTAGGTACAAAATAATAAATGCCAGCTCTCTCTATACTATCAACCCTGCCGCTAATTCCTTGTCTAGCGCTGCGATTTCTACTAAAGTCTCCTCCACAGACCGAAGCGGCTCCGTCTGGGAAGGTGAAGCATCAAAACAGAAACCCGTTTTTTAAACACCAACGAGACCTGCTTTGCGGCGTAAGAAGGTAATAATGGTTTCTTCGCGGAAAATGATTGTCACTTCCCCTTCGGTGCCGGGCTGAAGAGCGCACTGCCTTTGCGTATTGCGGGTAGTGAGGGCCGGTTTGTCCGTTGCGATAATGACGCTATAAAAAGAGCCGGGTGGGCGTGGGCCAGAGGCTTCGTTAGGGGTGGAGCTTGCCACGCTCTGTGGTGGTGGACTGACCGTGTCTGGAGAGACAGATTTGACCTGGCCCGCAGCCGTGCCAAATTCTGAAAAGGGGCAGGCGGAAACGCGCATTTGGGTCGGAAGACCAACATCTACTTTGTTGATTTCTGCGGCAGGAACCATGACACGAATCTCGATGGGGGCATTGGTGGGAATGACGGTGGCGATGGTTTCGCCAGAGGTGACCACTTGACCCGTGTTGCGTAAGCGTAGCTCGTGAAGGGTTCCGGTGATGGGCGATCGCACCGTGGCATTCTGCAACTCTAACTTGACCTGGGCAATCTCTTGCTCCGTATTTTTCAACTGTTTCTTAATTTCTAACCCTTCTTGGACTAGCTGTTGTTTACTTTGTTGTAAGCGTGCGAGGGTAGAATCGCCACTGGCCTGGGCTTGAGCAATGCGTTGCTGAGCGGCTTGCATTTCACTTTTAGGAGGGTTTAAAGATGCTTGCTCTTTCGCCATACGGGCACGGGCGGTTTCGAGGGCGGCCTGCTTTTCAGATAGCTTGAGTTTTGACACCGCGCCGGAGTTGCTGAGCTGCCTGAAGCTTTCAGCCTCGCGTGCGGCAAAGTTAATTTGAGCTTGGGTTTCTTTGACAGCGGCCTGAGCTGCAATGCTTTTGTCTTGGTATGTGCGACGGGCTGTCTCAACGTCTGCGGTGAGGGCGGCAACGGACCGTTGGGTCTGAGTCGTTTCTGCGGCAATTTGTTCATTGATAGAGAGCATCTGGGCCTGAATTTGTCGCAGCTTGCTTTTGGTCTGCTCCAGATTGGCAAGGAGTTGCACAGAGCGGGCTTTGACGCTAGAGGTATCAATGCGGGCAATGATATCCCCTTTTTTAATAGGTCTATTACTTTGAGCCGCGATTTCCACGATGGCTCCAGTGGCAACCGTCTGCACTAGGCGAGTTTCTCCCATGGGGCGAATAATGCCGGTCACTTTGACTGTGGTGCGGTATTTAACTGTAAATGAAGCGACAATCGCACTACTTAATGCAAACACGATAAACCAGCTACCGAGGCTAACCCAGCGGCTAACTGGGGGCAAAAACTCATTCGTATGAATGGGGGCTAGTGAGTTAGCGGGGAATCGATGAGCCATAATCTTTCAAGCAAGGGATGAAATCATGAAGTGGGTGAGCCTGTATCCTGCTTTGTTCGGGGATCTAGGCTTCTTCTAAAATTTTCTCTGGCTCTCGGATCTTCACTTTGACCCAAGGTGTCTGTGGGCAT
>JBAUJD010000614.1:0-2523 GCA_049683515.1 Thermosynechococcaceae cyanobacterium
ATTTCAAACAGCAACACAATGACGCCCAACTCCGCCAGCACCGAAACCACTTCGCTTTGGCTGGCAAAAATATGGGTAACAGCTTCGGTATCAAGATTGCCCAGCCACTGCAGCACCGTCATCACCACAGACTCACTGGCAACGGCCCCATTCTCAGGGAAAACGATCAGATGAAACGCTGAGACGCCGACAATGACGCCCCCGACTAACTCACCCAAAACGGGCGGTAACCCTAAACGCTTAGAGAGTTCACCCCCAAACTTACTCATGGTGTAGACGACCACCAGGGTGAGCAACACCCCCGCTAGGACAAAGGAACCATATTCGGCTTCAGAGGTGGCCGCAATAAGTGAAGGTGGCGAAGACCAGAAGCCGGCTGGCCCTGATAAATGAAGACCAATGTTTGAAAGCATCATAAATCGTCTCAGGCAGTAGATTATTTGTAAGCTCGAAGACCCAATAAATCAGGTCAACAGTAAAAAATTTGATTGAGTTAAGGTGCAGTAAAACTAGCCTCCGTAGAAGACTAAGACATTCTCAAATTTGTTCTTATTCCCTCTCCTTATCTAAATCGTGGCTGAAGCTCCGAGATCAGCCGATTGATCAGAGGTAGCTGTAATGGTCTCAACCGCACACCGCAGTGCTTCAGCGCGATCTGTATGCAAATGATGTGCTGGCAGCATTCGTAAAACCTTCATCTTTTCAAGGCGACGCTTTGTTTGCCCTGCAGCACCAACGATGAAAACATGACGACCGTTCTCTACTGCTTCTTGCACTGCATTTTCGAGCGCCAGGGAAGAAGTAACGCCCATATGAGGGACTTCGCTGAGGTCAAAGACAATGGCGTCACAGTCCTTGATAGCATTATGCTCACGAGAGATGGCCTTGGCAACGCCAAAGATCATGGGGCCACTCAACTGAAACAGCAGCACCCGACCATTACCTTCGTCGAGCCAGCGCTTCTCATTGGCATTGAGCTGGATCGTATCGTCAGCATCACTAATGGACTTCACTGACTCTGACTGCAGCATACTCATGCGATCGATGGTGAGGATGTTTGCAATGAAGACACCCACACCCACCGCCACCATCAGGTCCACTAGAACCGTGAGGAGAATGACCCCGTACATAATTAGGGCACCTTTAACCGAAATCTCGTGCGCTCTCTTCAAGAAGCTCCAGTCAACAATATCAACACCGACCTTGAAGGCAATTCCAGCCAAAACCGCCAGAGGAATCGTTGCCGTCAAGCTCGCCGCTCCTAAAATCACAATCAGCAAGACGCCAGCGCGGGTGAGACCCGAGAGAGCTGATTTACCACCTGCCTGAATGTTAACCACTGTGCCCATCGTGGCCCCTGCACCTGCTAGGCCACCAAACAAGCCAGACATCACGTTGCCTAAGCCCTGACCAATCAGCTCTTTATTTGAGTTGTGCTCTGTGCGAGTCAAGCTATCGGCAACCACAGAGGTCAGGAGAGCATCAATACAGCCCAACATTCCTAGGACAACCGCATCCACAAACATGAGCCTCAGGTTGCCCAGGGTAAAGGTTGGTACCTGCATCGCCGGGAAGCCCATAGGAATTTCACCAATGCGGCGAATATCAAGCCCAGGGAACAGCACCAGAGACAGCACCGTACCTGCAATAAGGGCCACTAGCTGAGGAGGCACGATTTTCTTGAACTTAGCAGGCATGAACCAAATAATGCCCACTGTCAAAGCTGCCAACAGCGTTTCAACAGGTTGGATATTCTGTAGCAGTTCAGGAATGGCCTGCAGCGTTCCCATTACTCCGCCTTTGGGACTCGCCTGTCCGAGGAAGGGAGCAATCTGCAAAATCACCAGAATGATGCCAATACCAGACATAAAGCCTGAGATAACCGTATAGGGCATCATCGTGATGTATTTACCCAACTTCAGCATCCCGAACAGAATCTGGAACGCGCCAGCCATCATAACAACGGTGAACGCCATTGCCAGTCCTTTATCAGGGTCGATGACAATGAATTGAGCAATAATCGCTGTCATCACCACCGTCATCGGCCCCGTCGGCTCCGAGATCAGAGTGGGAGTGCCGCCAAAAAGCGCCGCAAAGAAGCCGACAATTACAGCACCCCATAGACCTGCTGCTGCCCCCGCCCCAGAGGCTACACCAAAAGCTAGAGCCATGGGCAAGGCAATAACGGCTGCGGTGACGCCCCCAAAGAGATCACCGCGTATGTTCTTAAAATTGATTTGATTGGTTATTTGCATAAATTATGGCTGAATGCGACGGGGCAAAGAAATGAAACAAAAGAGCAGAGCTTGCTTCAATGATTCAGAGTCAACAACATCGTGTCACGCTCGATAAATAAATCAAAAATAGTTGATGTTTATAAATGATAAAGGTTAAGTGGAATAGACTCAAGGTAATTTCATTTACTTGATTGATAGATTCATGTCTATTGAAAATGGACCGTTTACTGATTCATCAGAGAGGGTCAAGTTTATGGCTGCAGTCAGAGAGGCTTGGCTGCTGTGC
>JBAUJD010000615.1:0-4188 GCA_049683515.1 Thermosynechococcaceae cyanobacterium
ACCCTAGAGAGTCTGCAAGAGTATGTGCTGATTAATACCCGTCAGCAACGGGTCGAGTGCTTTCGCCGTAATGATCTAGGGCAGTGGGTTTTGCAGTACGATCTGCCTGCCGATCAAACCTTTGATCGGCAGAGTCTCGATTTTACAGATACGCTAATGGCGCGGTATGAGGACGCGACGTTAGAAAGCAGTTCTGCATAAAGACAAGGTGCTACTGCTGAATCCCTTGCTGCCATGTTCTGACCGCGTCTACATGATTGGTGGTACGGATGCAGCGCAATAACAGCGTGAGATCAATGCCCGGTATCGCCTCGCTTTGTTCAATCAGCTCATACTCAAGCAGATCGCCTTTGTCCCGTAGGTGATAGATTTCTAGCATGCCATCTTCCCAAAACCAGACTTCGGCAATTTTTAACCGCCGATATGCCTCTAATTTATGGATGCCGCCGCTAGAAAATACAACTTCAATCGCAAGATCTGGACGCGATTTCCCTGATGCTAGTTTGTAAGATTCGTCTGCTTCGCGCTTCACACGCCCGCTTTCACTCTCCAGCGTCATCGACCCAGTGGGTGTAAAATCAAACCCCGCCATCAGTAGATACAGCTCTAGCAAAGCTGCGATTCGTTTTTTGACTGTTTCATGGGCTTCACTAGGCACCGGGACAATCTCCAACACACCATCCAAAAATGAGAGCCGATACCCAGGTCGATCCAGTAACTGTTCGACGGCCTTAAACTCACGCCAGGTGAGTCCTTCGAACAAGAGAGGGGTTTCTTTCTTGGACTTGCTCAGTGTTGCTGTTGTCATGGGAAATCGTTGGTTCACACAGCTCTACTCGCGATCATAGGTGATTAATCAGCAACCTGAGGAGAAAAATCCACTAGATGCCCATCCTGCATTTGCATGACGCGATCTGCTAAGCGAGCAATTTCGGGGTTGTGGGTTGCCATAATCAGGGTTTTATTCGCTAAGCGGGTCAACTCTAGCAATAGATCTAAGACCGTTTGACCTGTTTCTTCATCTAAATTCCCAGTCGGTTCGTCGGCTAAAACCAGCATGGGATTGTGAATCAGCGCTCGTGCGATCGCAACCCGCTGCTGCTGCCCTCCTGAAAGTTTGTCCGGGAAGGCTTCGCCGCGATCTCCGAGTCCAATTCGTTCTAGAAGTGCGATTGCCTTTTTCTTTACCTCAGCCTGGGGAACCCCTGCCAGTTCTTGGGGTAGCGTGATATTTTTGAGCACCGTTAGGGTGGGGATTAGATTGAAAAACTGGAAGATAAAGCCGATGCGATCTCGACGGAACAAGGTTCGCTTGCGTTCATTTAGCTCCGATAGGCTGACCTCGCTAATCGTGACGCGGCCCGTTGTCGGTTGCTCAATGCCGCTAATCAAGTTCAGAAGCGTACTTTTACCACTGCCGCTTTGCCCCAACAACAACACAAACTCACCCTTGCAGAAGTTGATAGTAATGCGCTTGAGCACCTGCCGCTGCGCCATTCCTTCTTGGAAAGACTTACTCAGTTCTTCGAGTTGAATCAACGATGTGGTGTCAGCCGTGTAGAACCCTGGTGCCGATGTCTGAGAAGTAGAAGAGGTCATCATTTTCCTGATCTTGAGAGGAGAAAGCCTTTATAAAGGCTAACGCCCTAATAATCTTTGGGTGACTGTGTCCCGGCGGCAAAACCTCTATCCATCGGTAGAAATCTTGTTAGAGACAAATCTTCCCCTAAGTCGATGTGACGAGAGGTGCAAGTTTGCTCAACTAGAGACACAGACTCATCAAGGACAGTTAACGCAACATGCAATCACTCAACATCGGCCTTACTGAAGAGCAGCGTCAAGGTGTGATGCAGCTACTCAACCAAGATTTGGCAGACTTTTATCTTTTAATCATCAAAACCAAAAAATACCACTGGGATGTCGTCGGACCGCAGTTCATGACGCTCCATAAAATCTGGGAAGACCATTATGGTGCTCTCACCCTCCACATTGATGACTGTGCAGAGCGAATCCGTTCATTGGGCGGTTACCCCATTGGCACAGCAGAAGAGTTTGTCAAATTCTCAACCATTCAAGAGCACCCCAGAGACCTCCCCTCTGCAACAGAAATGGTGTCTCGTTTAGTCAACGATCATGAACAGATTATTCGTAATCTGCGGGAGCAAGTCGATCAGTGCTCTGATTCATTCCACGATGAAGGCACGGCAGACTTCTTGACCGGCTTAATGGAAGCCCACGAGAAAATGTCTTGGATGCTGCGCTCTTTTATCGAAGGGCAGGCTATCGAATCAAGCGGTACACGGCCTCGAACGGAGATTCAAGTCCCCGCTGGTGTGAGCTAAGCAATACCAACAATTTGTGATTTAGAGGGTACGGTGGTTGCTTTAGGGCGATCGCCGTACCCTCTTCTGCTGTCGTTTACGCTAGGGTAATCACCATAGAATCTAATTCTGTAATGGATAAACTACCCCCGTTTTTAGAGGAAACGCCGTGATCTCGGGTTTGACACAAACAACCTCACGACAGCGAGAGATTATCGAGGTTGTTCTCCGTAATGGCTGGGACTTCATGCGGCAGCTTCTAACCGGGGGCAAGGCAGGTGAACCTGAGTTGCCAACACCGGCTGTTCTACGTAATATCTTGGTTGATCTCGGTCCGGTCTACGTCAAGCTAGGCCAGCTTCTCAGCACTCGCCCAGATATTCTCCCGGCTAGCTATATTGAGGCGCTCTCAACCCTTCAAAGCGACGTGCCTTCGGTTCCCTGGATTGATATTGAAGCCATCCTGCATCAAGAGCTACCTCAATCGCTCAATCAAACCTTTGCCCACATTAATCAGCAGCCTATCGCCGCCGCCTCGATTGGGCAGGTTCACCGCGCTCGATTAATCAGCGGCGAAGACGTTGTTCTCAAGGTTCAGCGGCCTGGGATTGCGGCTGTTGTCGATCAAGACGTGGCCTTAATTCGCAGTCTGGCAGAACTGGCGAGCCGAACGGACTTGGGCAAAGATTACGATCTGCAAGCAACGGCAGAGGAATTTACGAATGCACTTCTGAACGAACTCGACTTTAGGTTAGAGGCCCGTAGCACCGATCTGCTTCGTCAGAATATGTCTGAGAGCCGCTGGTTCGACTCAGACCAGTTAGTAATTCCTAAGATCTATTGGGAGTGCACCACCCAAAGACTGATGGTGATGGAATGGCTTGATGGTGAATCGCTCTCTACCGTCAAATCTTCTCTGGTCCCAGAAGGCGGCATCACGGATGCTCGACGGCAGCAGGTGACCACCCTTTTGTTCCGTGCTTTTTTGCAGCAGTTCTTCATCGACGGGTTCTTCCACGCTGACCCTCACCCCGGTAATTTATTTTACCTACGGGATGGCCGAGTGGCGCTGTTAGACTGCGGCATGGTGGGGCGTCTTGACCCCAACACGCAGCAAATTTTAACAGAGTTGTTACTCGCCATTGTTGATATCGATGCTCAGCGTTGCGCCCAACTGACGCTGCGGCTCGCAGAATCAAAGCGAAGCGTTAGCCTTGCCAGTTTAGAGGTCGATTTTGAGCGGCTATTGCGCAAATACTACAATCGCAGCCTCACCGACATCAATTTTGGCGAGGTTCTGTACGAAGTGCTGCAGGTGGCTAGAGAAAACAAGCTGAAGCTACCAGGGAATATTGGACTTTTTGTAAAGGCGCTGGCAAATTTAGAGGGGGCAGCACGTACCTTTAATCCTGAGTTTAATGTGCTTGAACAGATAAAGCCGTTGATGAGCGATCTGTTCCGTCGGCAGTTGATTGGTGAAGACCCTATTCCGACGCTGCTGCGTACGGCGCTGGATGTGAAGGGGTTAGCGTTGCGATCGCCTCGCCTTGCCGAACTCCTGCTCGATCGAATTACCTCAGAGACACTGCAGTGGAATATCAATTTGGGTGGAGGTCTAGAAGATTTGCCCGTCGCTCAAACAAATGCTGCCAATCGTCTGTCTTTTAGCATTTTGGTGGGGTCTTTAATTATCGGCGCTGCCATTATCTCTTCAACGGAGATGTATGCAATCTACTGGTTGAGTAATACGCTGTTTGCCGTGGCGAGTTTCTTGGGGCTGTGGTTGATTATTAGTATTTTGCGATCGGGTCAGTTGAAATAAGGCCCTTTAGGGATGACAAGGCACCTGTACCCTATTGTTGCTGGT
>JBAUJD010000616.1:0-4137 GCA_049683515.1 Thermosynechococcaceae cyanobacterium
GCTGAAGGCATACCCTTGAGTGGGGTCAAAGCGCTCAATAGCGGTAATCAATCCCATATAGCCACATTGCTCTAGGTCTTCGTAAGGTTCAGCACATTGGTGAGCGAGACGGTGAGCTACCTTGCGAACCAAACCCATATTAAGACGGACAAGGCGATTTCTGAGACGAACGGAAGGCTCCTGTCGGTAAGACACCAGAAGCTCCATTGATTGAGACTGTAGAGAAGTTTGGTAAGCCATAGTGTTTTTAGCCAGTTGATAATGCCCTATGAAAATCATTATGGATAAATGACTTCGGCGATACCATCGTCAAAACACTGAACTTTCAGTCTTTCTGGAGCTGTGGGATCCGTATTTACACAGAGCAGATGACTCTATCTTGATCGCTTAAATACTTGCGGTCATTAAGTTCTATAGCCTTAGCTCATATCAGTGAGCATTTGTCACGATAGAGGAGTCTTCTCTGGTCATTAAATCATTGACAGAAAACTTAGAGACCTCTTTAAGTATAGAAATAGAAATCTATCGACAGGAAGATATTGAATGACGATCTGTACTGAATAGGGTGTTATTCCGGCCTAGGGTGAAAGGGATCTATGTTTTCTTCTATCTATTGATGTAATCGCGATATATCTCTAGCCAGACTTCAAAATGAACGATCCCAAGGAAAGTATAAAGATATGCTTGTCAAAGGTCTTACCTGAATCTACAGATGTTGGTTAGGTGTTTGAACTTCTACAGGCTATGCATTCCTAGAAACGAGCCATCAGTATTCTACTCAACCCTTGGTTATGAAGCCCTGCATTATTTGCTCTGGCGATCTGCTTCGCCACATTGGAAATCAATCTGTTTACTGGCGCTGCTCCCGATGCCATCAGCGGTTATCGAGTCGATTAGTTCAAGACGTTCAGTTTTTGTCTAGCCAACAAGACAATAAGCATTCCCAAGCCCTACACAAAAGAAAGACTATGCTGCTATGTCGCTATAAAAACTCCTCAAGTCGGCCTCATATTTTACGAATCATCAATGGATTAAACGTCGAGGGGGAGCGCATGGTGTTGCCGAGGCAAAGCATTACGTTTCAGGCCCATTCAGAAGCTGTACTAGAGGTCGTTTCAGGTCAGCCGGTTTCAGCCATGATCGAAGCCCGTATTCCTTGCAAATCTCTCTGTCTACAGGTCGTTAAAGGGAATACACCTACGGCTGACTACAGCGCCAAGCGGTCAAAGAGACGAGGTATAAAGCAGCCGCTGCAGGTTTTAGATCTCAGTGCAGACAAAACTCTGCCTGAAGATAGAGGTGGAGCTGCACCCGCATTTGAGACAGTTTGATCTGAAATAGGTAGACAACCTAAAATATGCTGCGCCATTGGGGAAAGCATCATGACAACAGGAAAAAATATCGAGAGCCAAGCGCTCAGTTCAGCAGCTGAATCCGGTTTCAAAAGTCAGCTCGACGCCGTTGAAGATCTTGATGTCGAGATCGAAGCCAACGCCGGAGATCTCGTTCAGGGCAAGCTAGAATCTGTCACCATTGAAGGGGACGGACTGGTGATGCAGCAAGATCTGCGGGCAGAAGAGCTAAAGGTGGAAACAGATGCGATCGCAATCAACCCCCTCCAGGCCGCTTTCGGAAATATCGAACTCAAACAGCCCACTCAAGCCACAGCAGAGGTGACGTTAACCGAAGCTGATATTGAACGAGCTTTTAACTCTGACTTTATGCGTCAAAAGCTTCGGGGTCTGAAGCTACAGATTGAGGGACAGCCTCACACCATCGATCCGAATCAAATCACCTTCAAGCTGCCGGGTGAAGGCAGGATAGCGCTGAGTGCCGAGTTTCTGATTATTGAATCAGTCGAGACGCAACAGGTCAGCATCCAGGCCATGCCCCAGGTGAGCGAGAACGGCCACAGCATTGTTTTACAGGACATGCAGGCTGAGGGACCAGAATCTGTGGTGAATGCTTTGTTAGATAGCGCCACAGAACTGCTAGACCTACGCAATTTCGAGCTAGAGGGAATGTCGTTTCAGCTAAAAAACTTAGAGGTTCAGCTCGGTCAGCTCACAATGCAGGCCAAGGCTGAAGTGACCAATATCTGATTCGTAATGCTCTCTATCCTTGGCAAAATTCTTCCGAACCCAGACTCTTATCCCGTCTACGAATGGTAGCCTTGGGGAGAACTGTGGGGTGGTTCTAGCCGCCGAGATATTATCAGCGCTCTTAATCGAGCAGTTGTGGGTGAACGACATACCCTAGGTGAGTTTAAGCAGTACAACGAACAGGCAGCAGACGCCGAACTCAGTCTAATTCTGCAGAAAATTGTTGCGACTAAAGAGCGTCATGTTGAGTTATTAGAGCAGCGGCTGGGTGACATAGAGAATTTAAATCTATCTTAGGGACCATGTTTTGCGAAGACAGGGTCTTTAAGATTTGACCATTAATCATGATGGATTCTAAAGGATTCTAATGTTAGAGCAAGAGAGACGGCCCACGCCAGATGAAATTCCTGGGCAACAGCTTGACTACCCTGCGAGTCAGGCAGACATGTATCCTCAGCCCGATAGCAACCTGTCAAACTATCGGCCTGCAGAAAAGCTAAAAGGTAAGGTGGCGCTGATCACAGGAGGCGATTCCGGGATTGGGAGAGCGGTTGCTATTGCCTACGCCCTAGAGGGAGCCAGCGTTGCGATTGTTTATCACGAGAACGATCAAGATGCAGACGTAACCTGCAGTGAAGTTGAAAAGCGGGGCCAGCAGTGCTTAAAAATCAGGTCAGATGTTCGTGATTTTGAAGCCTGTCAAGATGCAGTTGAGCAAACCGTTCTCCAGTATGGTCAGCTCAACATTTTAGTGAACAACGCCGCCTACCAAATGGTGCAGGAAAAGTTTGAAGATGTGACTTTAGAGCAGTTTCGGCGCACCATTGAAACCAACGTCTTTGGTTACTTCCATATGGCTAAAGCCGCCATTGGACACCTAGAAGAAAACGACGTAATCATCAATACGGGCAGCATTGTTGGTAAGACTGGCAAACCCTTTTTAGTAGACTACGCCGCCAGTAAGGGCGCTGTACATAGCTTCACAAAAGCACTGGCCCTAAACCTTGCAGAGCGCAAGATTCGCGTTAATTCCGTGGTTCCCGGCCCGGTGTGGACGCCTAATATCCCCGCTACAATGCCTGAGAAAATGGTGAAAAACTTTGATACCGATCCGGCCCTAAATCGCACGGCTCAGCCTGAAGAGCTAGCGCCAGCTTATGTTTTTTTAGCAGCACAAGACAGCAGCTTTATCACAGGGGCGCTGTTGGATGTTACGGGTGGGCAATTATCGAGCTAACTCAGATATCCTCTAAGGGTTGATATAACGGTTTAAGTATCCCATGCTTCAATCGCTTCCACAGGTTCCCTTATGGTTGAGGGCATGGCTGATTTTTCCGCTGGCGTTTCTCAATGGCTGGCTAGCGCTGCTGCTGTTTGGCTATTTTCAGCCTCTTTCTAGCCTGCTGGTCACGGCGCTGATTTTGGCTTTTTTGCTCAACTTCCCGATCAAATTGCTACAGCAGCGTGGCCTTGCCCGAGGGTGGGCTACGGCCTTGGTTTTACTGGGCGCTCTTCTGTTGGTGACGGTTGCGGCCTTAACGATAGTCCCATTGATTATTCAGCAGTTGAGCGGCCTAGTCAGTACGTTACCTGACTTAGTCGAGTCTGGCAGTGGTCAACTACAAAATTTGCAGGGATGGCTAGCAACGCAGCAGATCCCCGTCGATTTGAGCGGTACGGTCGATCGCGGCATTGCTCAACTCTCTGAGCTTCTGCAGGCCACCAGTAGCCGACTCCTTGACTTTGCTCTAGGGGCTATCGGTAGCTTGATCAATATCTTGCTGCTGTTGGTGCTCACTATCTTTATGGTTGCCAGCGGCGAACAAGCCTGGAACGGTCTGTTTAGCTGGCTACCAACCAGTTGGCAGCAGCCTTTGCAGATCTCAATTCGTCAAACCTTTCAAAACTATTTTGCAGCTCAGGCGCTTCTGGCGGTTATTCTCAGCCTGTCGCAAACGATTGTGTTCTGGTTTTTGAATGTGCCCTATGCCGTGTTGTTTGGCGTCGGCATTGGGGTAACGACTCTGATTCCCTT
>JBAUJD010000617.1:0-1661 GCA_049683515.1 Thermosynechococcaceae cyanobacterium
CGTTTTCCCAGACAGGGTTCCATCGGATAAACGAGCTGTTCCATTCGTCACTTCAATCTGCCGAGCATCCCAGGGGTAACGGCCATCGGGAAGCCCCAAGGGGGATAGGGCATCGCTGACTAAGAACAAGCGATCGCTGGCCTTTAGCAATAGCTTCAGCATCAGCGGATCGATATGCTGACCATCGGCGATAAACCCGCACCAAACGGTGGGATCTATTAAGGCGGCTGCTAATAAACCGGGCTGACGATGGTGCAGACTAGGCATGGCATTAAAGGCATGGGTGACCATCGTAGCCCCTTGCTCAAATGCGGTTTGGGCCTGCGCTGCTGTGGCTTGGGAATGGCCGAGGCTGACCAGTATGTTTTGTCTGCGGAGAAATGCGATCGCATCCCCCCCTACATCTAATTCAGGTGCTAAGGTGATCACCTTAACAATATCGGCGGTGTCCCCTAGCAACTGCTGTAGCGTGCTAACCGTCAGGGGCTGCAAATAGTCTGCCGGGTGAGCACCCCGCTTTTCGATATTGAGACACGGCCCTTCGAGGTGAACCCCCAAGATCTTGGCCGTGGACTGAGTTGAAGACGGCTGAAATCGGCTGATCACCGCAAGGGCTTGATGAACCTTGTCCATTGCGGTGGTCACAATCGTGGGCAGATAGCCATCAACGCCCTGCTGCCAGAGCAAATGGCCGATGGCTTCAAGCTGGCCTTCGTCAGCCTCCGTTAGATCGGGGAAGGCCAAGCCTAAGGCTCCGTTAATTTGTAGGTCGATGCCGCCCAAGGACAGCCAATCTTCTTGTAGATCATGACGATTAAGGGCGGCGGGTGGATCCATGCTCCCGAATGGATAAATGGCTTCAATCCGATCGTGCTGATCAATCCAAACCTGCTGGAGTCCCTGATAGCCAGGGATTCGCGCTCGATCAATACACCGCTTCAGCATCGCTTAGCTGGCTTGAACGGTTCCAGAGGGGGGCTTTGCCTCAGCAGACGAACTGTTGGCCTGTTTCTCTTCGACGGGGGACAGTTGAATATGGTTCAAGAGCGTCGTGACGAAGGCAAACAGCAGGAAGGGGAGCGATAGGACCAGGATTAACCCCCCGGTGAGAAAGGCATAGACCGGGTTTTGATACATTGCCACGGAGGTCGCTAAACTGAGGAAAATCACAATCAGCCAAATAATGACCTGGGCGTAAATATCCCCAAAGGTGAGGGTGCAGCGAAATTGATACCCTTGTAACGGATTCATTGGAGAGTCCTCAAAAAGAATTAAGATCTTTCAATATCGGCTATGAAAGCACCTACGGCTGCGTTCTAGCAAAATCTCACAGATCAATGAAGATTCATATATTTAGAGTCTAAACAAAATTCCAAGAAAACTTGATGATTCCACATAAAACGATAGGTCTAAGTATGTTGAGGAGCATTGAGTTATGAGTCAACCTGAAGTCGCCGTGATCATGGGCAGTGACTCAGATCTGCCCACGATGCAGGATGCTATCGCAACCCTCACCGCCTTCGATCTGCCCTGCCACGTCGAGATTATCTCGGCTCACCGCACCCCAGAGCGCATGGTTGAGTTTGCTAAAACCGCTCATCAAAACAACATCAAAGTTATTATTGCCGGGGCCGGTGGAGCCGCTCATCTCCCTGGAATGG
>JBAUJD010000618.1:0-12645 GCA_049683515.1 Thermosynechococcaceae cyanobacterium
GATGCCCCTGGAGCCACTGTTCTAGCTCACTTAACTCCGTAATATCTAGCAGCGCGACCCCTAGGTTTTCGGTTTGCTGTAGAGATAGTGAGATGATTTGAGATTGCACTGCAGTGGAGAATTAACCTATGACGAATCATCTATTCTCTGCTTCACCGCGTCTCCTTTCTCGCCTCCGCAGACGACAGTTTTTGCAATATATGGCGGGTAGCGCTGCGGCCACGGTCGCCCTTGGTTTTTTGCCGCCTGCTGAGGGTGAAGAACCCTCCCTCGAAGATCTTTGCTCTGCTTCACCGCTCAACTCCCGCTGTAAAGAGTACCTGCCCGGTGTGCAGGCCAAAGATGAGCGCGGACAACCGATCTCGGCAAATCAGCTTCTGTCTGAGGTTCAACCCGGCGATCGCATTGTAGTGAAGGGGCTTGAAGAGCCAGCAACTGATTATTTAGTGATTACCAAAGGGCCTGCGATTGCAGAATACGCCATCAATCCCACCTGTAGACATCTGGGCTGCACCGTCAACTGGGATGCCGGTCAGAACCAATTTATATGCCCCTGTCACGGATCACGATATGACGACCAGGGAAAGGTCGTGCATGGGCCTGCGAAGCGCAATCTTAAACTCAATACAGTGATTGTGAAGCAAAATCAGGTTCGATTAGTCAGTCGTGAACCTGCGATCGACCCTCGGGTCAAAACACCTTAGCATTGCTCTAGCCGATAATCACAACCAGCCTCGGTACAGTAGCTTTCTACTAATAAGAACTCTGAATCAATCATAGGCGCTAGCCAAGGAGAACAGACAGATCGGTTGTGAGTCTGGCTCGACTCGTTCATCTGTCCCATCCAAAGGGGGTATTGTGACTCTATTGTTGACTGAATATTTCTATGGCAATGGTCGCTCACCGTAACGTTTGGCGCATCGGTTTCATTGGCGTTGTTTTATGGCTTGTTCAAAGCTGTGCCCCAACAAAACCCTCGGCCACAGAACCTCAAGGAACAACAGAACCTCAAGGAACAACTGAAAACAGTGGTGTGATGACGGACCCCCAGGTATTGAGCCTTGCTCTACAGCCCCCCACGCCCGTTGAGTACCCCGCCATCACACAGTACCTCACCCAACTGTCTGCCCCGCAAACGGTCCAAGGGGTCTGGATGCAGTCCAACACTCGGCTCCTAGCGAACCACCAAGGCACTACACCTCTCCCCGCTGCGTCCCTCACCAAAATTGCGACCTCGCTAGCAGCTTTGAAAACGCTGGGGCCAGACCATCGCTTTATCACTCAGATCAGCGCCAACGGTCCCATCAAAGATGGCGTTTTGCAGGGGGATTTAGTAATTGAAGGCGGGGCAGATCCGTTGTTTGTCTGGGAAAGTGCGATCGCACTTGGTAATACTCTCACCCAACAAGGCATCCAAAAAGTGACGGGCAATCTGATCATCAAGGGTCCGTTCTATATGAACTTCAAGACCGATCCTCAACAAGCCGGAACATTGCTCAAGCAGGGACTCAATGCGAATCTATGGCCTGCTGAAGCCCAAACCCAGTACAAGACCTTGAAGAATATCCCCAAGCCTCAGATTGAAATTCAAGGTGCAGTCCAGGTCAGCGCTTCTGGTACAAAACCCAGTGGAATAAATCCAAAAGACGGATCAATTGACCAGAGACCACTTAAGGAAACGATGATGGCTCTGCAGTCACTCCCGCTTTCAGAACTGCTCAAGCGGATGAACCGCTACAGCAATAATGCGATGGCAGAGATGATTGCCCAGCAAGTTGGTGGGCCGCAGAAAGTGGCGCAAATTGCAGCCCAGGCTACAGGCGTCCCTCAATCGGAAATTCAGCTCATTAACGGCTCTGGGTTGGGCATCGATAACCGGATTTCACCCCGGGCGGTTTGCGGAATGATGGTTGCGATCGCAAACCTCTTGCACCCCCAAAAAATGAACATTGCTGATATCTTGGCAGTCACGGGTCAAGATGCTGGCATTTTAGATCAGCGATCGCTCCCCCCGAATGCGGTGATCAAATCCGGTACCCTCAACGCGGTCAGCGCCTTAGCTGGAGCTATCTCCACTGAGAAGCAAGATGTGGTCTGGTTTGCCATTATCAACGGCGACGGCAACCCTGATGTGTTTCGGACACAGCAAGAGAGTTTACTGCAGACCCTCATGGCCCAGTGGGGAACTGCGACGGTTACTTCTCCTCTGCTCAAGGCGAACGCTTCAACCGGAACGACACAAAATTAATCCGCAAGAAATCCGTAATTATACTCAGGGTGATGACATTTTGCGCTGTTAAATTAGATATAACCTTCGGCCAAAGAGGCTGAGGGGTTCGGTGATCTGGGGAACACAAAGACACTGAAAAAATGGATGCCTCCTAGTATTGGTTCTACCGGGGGGCATCTCTCCTTAAGAATTTATAATTAAGCTGCAATCTTTATAGATGGTTTCACTCATTCAAGATTCAAGAGCATCACAAATTATAAGTAGCAATAATGAGCGATCTGATACCTATCGCTAAACACCGACTTTGCAAAGCTTTCTTATTGCTTAGTGGCTTGCTGCTGGGTCTACCGCCATTCTACATCTGGACTTGTACTCCCCCTAGTCCATCTACTCATTTGCCGACGATACTGCCCTCGAAGACTTATGACCTCTACGTTGCCAATTGGGGCTACCACACCTCAATCATTGTCCAGCAGCCACAGGGATGGAATCTAGGGCCAGCCAATGCCCCCGATGCGACCTTTGTTGAATATAGCTGGGGCGATCGCAACTTTTACATGAACGCTGACTTTTCTCCCCCCGCGCTTTTCACCACGGTTTTCCTGCCGACGCCCTCCGTCGTGCACCTGCGCAATTGGTCGAAAGCCCCCACCCTCAAAGGTGGAATGCAGCACCTCTACCATCGGCAAATTAACGCTCAGCAACTCCGTACCCTCGTCAACAGCCTCGAAACCAGTTTTAAGACCTCCCGCGCTGTGGCTCTGCCCCCCGTTCCTCGCTTTCGAGGGCGCTTCTATCCGGGTCGTGAGTACTATATTTTTTGGTCTGCCTGCAATGCCTGGACCGTGAGGCATCTTGCTAAAGCGGGTTTAGCGAAAGGGGATTGGCCGGTTGCGATCGCCCAGCAGGTTGCTCCCCAACTACGCGACTTTAAAGCCTTGTCTTCTCCATAGATTGCAGATCGAGATCCGTTTGCTATATTAAGACAACTTTTTAAATAGAAAGAGCCTATGCAGTCTTCTAGGGGTCGAATCGGGATCATTGGCGCAGGCACATCCGGCGTTTACCTAGCAAGTTTGCTGGCCCGACAAGGCTATCAGGTCGATCTCTTTGAACGTGCGGTCCAGCCGCGCACCGATGGTTGCGGAATCTTACTGATCGCATCAGGACTGGAGGCGCTCCAACAAGGGAACGCTCAACTGTGTCAGCAACTCTTAGAGAAAGGCACCCCAGCCCAGAAATTTGAATATCGCAATCTGCGCGGAGAGGTCGCCAAATCTGAAGTTGTGACCTACGAAGTAAACGAACTGCCTGCGATGCTCATCCATCGCAAGACCATATTAGAGACGCTCTTCACCGATTTACCGCCAGATATTCTGCATCTCAATGCTGAACTTGATTCTGTGACCCACGCTGATGGTGGTGCGATCGCACATTTCAAAGACGACAGTGTTTGGGAAGGGGATCTGTTAGTGGGCAGTGACGGTCTTTTTTCACAGGTGCGGGATGCGGTTGTGCCCCACCAACAGGTCTCTTATCTAGGGGATGTGGCGTGGCGAGGCATTGTCCAAGATGACACCTTTTGTCCCGATGGTGACTTTATCCTCTACATGCGCGGGCGAGGCATTTACGCCAACTTCTTTGACTTGGGGCAGGGGCTGACCCATTGGGGCTTTTTTCTTGAAAAGGAACAAGTAGCGTCTGAAAAGGGCACGCCTCGGCCTGACGATACGACGATTCCGGCTCAAGAGCTAGAGAAGTTACCGGCTGATGCAAGGGCCGTGATTGAAGGGACTGCGCCCGAACAAATTGTGACTAATTTTTCCTATGACATCGACCCGCTGCCCCAACTCTATAAGGGGAGTGTGGTTTTAATCGGCGATGCCGCCCATGCAAAAAGCCCCTCTAGGGCACGGGGGATGACCTCTGGGTTTGAAGATGCCCTCGCACTTACCAAGCATCTCAATGCGAGTGCGACGATTGAAGAGGCTTTAGCCGGATTCCAAGGCGAGCGAATGCCGATTGTCCACGAGTACCAACGGTCAAGTCGCGAAGTCAGTCGCAAGACCGGTCGTAAAAGCAAAAAGGCAACTTCATAAGGAAGCTTAAAACGGATCGATGATTTCAACTCCCTTCTCGATATTACCTCCTATGCCTGATCAGTCTCGCCCGATCCTCTCTGCATCCGATCTTCCTCAACTGACTTACAACGAGTATCAAGTGCCCAAAGCATTTCTGCTCAACTGTGGCACTTGGGAAGGGACTGCTCAACGGATTAATCTCACTGGCGAGAAAATCGACGAGCATTTAGTCCAGGTCAAAATCGAAATTGATGGAACCCAATATGTGCAAACCAATACCGTGCGAATGGGGACACCGCGAGAGGTGACGGCCACCTACTTTGGTGATTTTGTAGAGGGGGTTTTGGTGTTTCCGTTGACGGATGAGGTTTATACCTTGGGGGGTGAGAAGGCAACGGAGTTTTCGGGTATTGCTTGGGCTGTGACGGATGACTGCATTCTCTATCGCGGCAGTCGGCGGCTGCAGGGGACAAAAACGTATTACAACGAAATTATTACGTTGATCAATGAGACTCATCGAGTCAGGACAACACAGTTTTTTGAGGACAATGTTTATAAGTTAGTGACGATGATTGATGAGGTCATGGTGTAGGGTGTAACCGAAAAATCATGAGGGACTTGCCTCACGAATGGCCCTCTGTTCCATACTGTCTGAGGTGATGCCAGTAATTTGAGGGTGAAAGGTAAAAGCTAAGCCAACTCAAGACATTGAGGCTCAGGGAGAGATTCATTATCGGCCTGATAGGCCAATATGAGGGATGCGATCGCCTCTTGACCATTGGCAACCGCTTCTGCATAGGTGGCTCCGTGAGTACGCCACTGCTGACCAGGAAAATCAGGAAGACCCACTAAAAAACAGTCATCTTCAATGGACCATTGGATCAGCATTCGATACTTAGGCTGATCCATTGCTAGATTGTTCTCGGACGAGTTTAACTGCATTGGCAACATCTTTCTCTTGGTAGGGTTTGGCATCTGAGCCATCTTTCCCAGAGATTGTTATTTTACCAGCATACAAAGGATGAATCCAGTTGGTGTGACTCCCCTTGCCGGGACGTTCTGAAAAATCAGCCTTTTTTAGCAGTTGCTTTAACTCTCGAATCTTTCTAGGCATAATTGCGCCCGACTGGGTTTATCCAGACACTATAGGTCCAATTCTCACCGAGATCAAATAAGTACGTTATATTTAACGTATGTCAATCTTGACGTATGTGAGAACATGTTGTGAGAGTTAATCCTGGTGGAATGCTGTCCCCTGCAGAGGTGGTGGGGCGCGATCTCTTAATCAAAAAGCTGTGGCGAATTTTGGAGCGTCAAAGCCTCGTCTTGACAGCAGAACGACGGATGGGCAAAACCAGCATCGTCAAAAAAATGACCAGCGAGTCTGCAAATGACGCCATTGCGATTTACCGCGATCTCGAAGGGATTAAGACTGCGGCAGATTTTGCTCGGCGGGTACTTGAAGATGTTGAGGGGTATTTAAGTCGGTTTGGTAAAGGCGCGGTTAAGGTTCGCGCGTTGCTCAAGAGTTTGACGGGCGTAGAAATTGCGGGTGTCTTGAAGCTGCCTGAGCGGGCTGAAGCTCACTGGAACGATGTGTTGCAACGCACGATGGAAGATTTGCTAGATCACCAAGACCGTCCTGTGATTTTCTTCTGGGATGAGTTGCCGCTGATGCTGTACGACATCAAAAAGCAGCAGGGTGAGACAGTGGCTCAAGAGATTTTGGATCTACTCAGATCGCTACGGCAGACCCACGTCAATCTGCGAATGGTGTTTACGGGGTCGATTGGTTTACACAATGTATTGACGACGCTGAAGCGGTCTGGCTATGCCAACGATCCGACTAACGACATGAAGACGGTGGATGTGCCGCCCCTGTCACAGATTGATGCTGAAGATTTAGTCAGGCGGCTCATGGTGGGCGAAGGATTGGCGATAGAGGCCGAACTCACGGTACAAGAGATTGCCACGGCAGCGGACTGTATTCCTTTCTTTATCCATCAATTGATAGATCATCTGGTTGATAGCGAGGCAGAGGGCGAATCCATCAATATTCCTGCAGTTGTGAAGCAGTATATGCTTGACCCGCAAGACCCGTGGCATTTGCGCTATTATCGCGAACGAATTGATTCTTACTACCTCAAGGATGATAGAGCCATTGCCCTGGCTTTGTTAGACATTCTGGCCCTGGCTACTCAACCGATCTCCTTTGATGATCTCTTTAATCGTGTGCAGTCTCAAACGGATGCCTTTGATGCTGAATCTGTACGAGATGTCTTGACGCTCCTACAGCGCGATCACTATGTAGAACAAGCTGATGTGAATGCTTTTCGGTTTCGTTTTGCGTTGATTCAGCAGAGTTGGCTGATTCATAGGGGCTTGGCAGCATGAGGATTTCTCGCTATACGCCCAGTCTCTCAGACCCAAAAGACTTGGAGGCGATCTTCGTTCAGCGTCATAAGCTGGCCGGTCAATTGGTTGAGGTGATTCGAGAGAGTGCGCTAACGGCCAGTAAGCATTACACGTTGCTGATTGGGCCTAGGGGGATTGGTAAAACGCATCTTGTATCGCTGTTGTATCATCGCGTCGCCCAACAGCCAGATCTACAGGATCGTCTGGTGATTGCGTGGTTACGAGAAGAAGAGTGGGGGCTTGGTTCGTTTTTTGATCTGGTGCTGCGGATTCTCAATGCACTGCAGCAAGAATATAAAGATGATGATCTGTCAGCGGCAATTTGCGGTCTCTATGACCTTGCACCGCAGGAGGCGGAGGCTGTTGCTCTCTCAGCGCTGATAGCGTTTATTGGTGAACGCACGTTACTTCTATTCATCGAGAATTTGGATGAGGTGTTTAGGGGGTTAGATGATATCGGCCAGAAGCAGTTGCGATCGTTTTTGCAAGAACAGGGCTGCTGTACGATTGTGGCGACTTCACAGAGTTTGTTTAATGGGGTGAAGCTGCAAACCTCTCCGTTTTATGGGTTCTTTCGGATTCGATATCTAAAGGATTTCTCAGTCGATGAGGCCGTCGCTTTTCTGGTCAAGATTGCTCAACTGGAAGCGGATTCAGAGTTGGTGCGTTTGTTGCGATCTCCGAGGGGTCGCAGTCGGGTGCAGGCAGTGCATCACCTTGCGGGTGGGAACCCCAGAATTTATGTGATTTTTTCAGAGTTTTTAACCCGCGAGTCTTTGGATGAATTGATTCAGCCGTTTATAAACATGCTCGATGATCTGACGCCCTACTATCAGGCGCGGATGATGTATCTTTCGCCCCAACAGCGCAAGATTATTGAGGTGTTGAGCCGTCGTCGGCATCCGATGCCGGTTAAGGACATTGCTCAACAGTGTTTTGTGACGCATCAAACGGTGTCGAGTCAGTTGAAGGACTTGCGAGATAAGGGCTATGTGGTGGCTGATAGCGTTGGGCGCGAGTCTTTTTATGAGTTGCGAGAACCCCTGATGCGGATCTGTTTATCGGTCAAAGAGACGCGGGGTGAGCCAGTTCGATTGATTGTTGATTTTTTGAGATCATGGTATCCGCGCCAAGAGCTGCAGTTAATGCAGGATTATTTTTTTGACGCGCTTGAGTCAGATGAAGGGCAAAGTTGTAAGACTTTAGAGAATCGGAAATCTACTCAGGAAGTTCGGCTATCAGACTACATAAAGTTGGCATTAGATGATAGCGAAGAAGAACAAGATCCGCGTATTGCTGCCTGTTTTCAGGAATTAATCCAACAATATGAGGAGCAGGATTTTGATACTTCTTTAAGTTTGGCTCAAAAGTTAGTGCAACTTCGAGGTATTGCGGAGGATTTTTTTGCTCAAGGATTGATTTTGAACACTTTAGGCCGCCATGAAGAGGCGATCTCGAGTTATGAGCAAGTTATCAAATTCAAGCCTGATTACCATAAAGCCTTCTTTTACCGGGGTATCGATCTCAGTATTCTAGGCCGTTATGACGAAGCAATCTCAAGTTATGACGAAGCTATCCAATTCAAGCCTGATGATTATGAAGCCTTCTATAACAGAGGCAATATTCTGAATGACCTAAGACGTTATGACGAAGCGATCTCAAGTTATGACAAAGCTATCCAATTCAAGCCTGACTTACATGAAGCCTTCCATAACAGAGGCGTTGCTTTAGGCTGTCTAGGGCGCGATGAGGAGGCAATCAAAAGTTGTGATCAAGCTCTCGAATTGAAGCCAGATTTTGATTTATCCTGGGAGAATAAGGGGATTACGTTGGAGTATGCAGAACGATACGAAGAAGCGATCGCAAGTTTTGATAAAGCCTTAGAAATCAATCCCAACAGACCTGATGTAGAACTCAGTCGAGCTGAAGCCATCTTTTCACTCAGCCCCAATACAGAAGCTTATACAGCGCTTGAAGATGCACTCAAACAGCTAACCGAATCTTATAAAACTGGTGATTGGAAGGCAGATATTATGCTGCTCAGTTTATTCAAGCGAACTCAAGATCTTCAGCAATGGCAATCCCACATTCAAAAACTGCTCTCACTATTTGAGCAATATCAGTTTCTGAATGCTCTGAGTGTAGGTCTGATTAAAAATTGTTCTGCTCTGCTCTCTGAGATGGTCAGTCAAGCCGCAGCACAAGCCTGGGTAGATATTTGGGAAGTGGAGGCAGGCAAGCATGAAGAATTCAAGATATCTCTACGCTTACTCGAAACCACCGTTCACTATAAGCAAAAACCAGATGACCCTCGTGTTTTCTTAGAACTCCCCACAGAAGAACGCGCCATTCTCAAGCAAGCACTGAGTCTAGAGCAATAACGTGACGTGAAGAGTTGAGAGGGCAAATCCAATCGCAATGGTTCTCCCCTGCAGAATTAATACCGCTGGCGAAATACACATTCGTAGCATAAACCGCTGACGGCCCCCTAAATCCCCCACCAGTGGGGGACTTTGAAACCTGACAACCACTAGATCATGAAGCAGAGAACCCAAAGTCTTAAGTCAGAATTAGAGCTGCAATTGGGTCCGTTCTGCCGTCCGTTGCTCTTGCACAATACTTGTGCGAATAATAAGGCTGCAAGTCCCCCAGAATGGGGGATTTAGGGGGCGAGTGCAACGTGAATTGCAACACACATTGCACGATGATTTCTACACCTTGCAGTGGGCAATGGTAACCCCTGTCCCCCCTTCTGACTGCTCGGCAAATTCAAACCGCTCCACACGATTATTCTGCTTTAGATACGCCTGCACCCCGTTGCGTAACTTACCTGTGCCGTGACCGTGGATAATCCAAAGAGGTCCGTGGGCCTGTGCGATCGCATCCTCCAAAACCTGCTCCGCATCAGCCACACGAGATCCTCTCAGATCAATGGTGTTGTCCGAAGTCCGTACCGTAATCGGCTTGGGCGGTGGCGGCGGTGGGGCTGGCTTGGGTTTGGGTTCGACCTTTTCGCCGGTTAGGGACTCAATCTCGGTCACCTCTATGGTCATCTTCATGAGGCCAAAGCGCACCGTGATTTCATCTTCATTGGGGGCCAGCGCAATTACCTCAGCCTTCTGACCAATGCTGGGGATACGGACGCGATCGCCCACCTGCGGTTTAAAAGTCGGCGCTTTTGCTTTTACTTTGGGCCGCCCTGAGGGCAGACGCTGCTGTCCTACCGTCCCTAGCTTGTCGGTCGCTTCCTGGGCAGCCTGCGCCGTTTGCGGCCCCTGCTGAAGCTGGCGAATCACCTTGGCGATTTCTTTACGGGCCACATTAATCTCGTGCTGAATAGCCCGCTCTTGCTGCTGCTTTAGCTCCCGTTCACGAGTCTTTAGCTCTGAAGCTTTATCCGACACCTGTCGGTGAAGCTGTTCTGTACTTTGGAGCAAACGCGCTGCATCCTGAGCCTTCTGTTCTTGCTGACGACGCTGATCTTCAAGACCGGCAATCACCTCATTGACCTCTTGGGTTTGCCCTCCCAAAGACTGCTGGGCCTGATCGAGAATACTCTCCCTAAACCCTAAACGCTTGGCAATAATCAGCGCATTCGATCGGCCCGGAATCCCCCACAGCAGTCGGTAGGTTGGGGCAAGGGTCTGGTCGTTGAATTCTACCGAGGCATTCTCGAACCGAGCATCTTGGTATTTGAGCGCCTTCAGTTCGCCAAAGTGGGTGGTTGCCACCGTCAGTTGAGCAGAATCGGCTAGGTACTGAAGCAGTGCGATCGCCAAGGCACTTCCCTCCAGCGGATCAGTCCCGGCCCCCACTTCATCGAGCAGCACTAGAGATTGATCGGTAAGAGATTCAATAATCGACTGAATCCGCCGGATGTGTCCCGAAAAAGTAGAAAGGCTTTGCTGCAACGATTGTTCATCGCCAATATCTGCCAGTACCTGATCAAACCAAGGCAGTTCCACCGGCTCTTGGGCCGGGACAAACAGCCCTACCTTTGCCATTAAGAACGCGAGGCCCAGGGTTTTAAGGGTAACGGTTTTACCGCCGGTATTTGGTCCTGTAATGGCAACGACTTTAATCTGCGGTGAAATCACCACATCAATGGGCACCACGGCCTCGCCCTGCTCGTGGTTCTGTTGCCACACCAATAAAGGATGGCGGAGTTTTCGCAGCGTTAGGGTTTCGCCTGCGCCCACAAATCGAGGTCGATTGCCGCCCAGCCAATAGCTATAGCGTGCCCGAGCCGTTGCCAGATCGAGGGCCGTCACAATCATCACCAACTGCTCTAGATCGGCCTGAACTTCAGCGACCTGCTCGGTGAGTCGCCGCCGAATCGTTTCAGACTCAACCTCGGCCCGTCGTTTCAACTGACGAAGCTGGTTATTCAGATTCACCGTAGACTGTGGCTCAATATAGAGCGTCACACCACTGGTAGACGTGTCGTGAACAATCCCAGGGACGGCGTCTTTTTGAGGTGCTTTGACGGGGATGACGAAGCGATCGCTGCGCTGGGTAATCAACTGCTCCTGCAAGGCTCCGGCCTTGTTATTAAGAATGCGCTGCAGAATCTTGTGAATATCGCTATGCGTTTGTCGTTGCTTTTGGCGAATGCCCATCAGTTTGTCACTGGCGCGATCTGCCACTTCACCGCGATCGTCAATGCAGTGATGAATCTCTTGTTCTAGCTCTGGATAGGTCCGTAGGTCTGCTACCAAACCGTTTAATTCAGCCAGATCGGGCTGGCGGTCAATCATTCGCCGGAGTTGACGGGTGCCAGATAGCGTTGTCGCAAGTTGCAGCAGCTCCTCGCCACTGAGAACGCCCTGCTTTTCGGCACGTTCTAAAGAAGCCCGGATGTCATGAATGCCGTTAAAGACCAGTGGCGTTAGACGCAGATTTTCTAAATCGTAGATTTCTTGAGTCTGATTGAGAAGCGTTTGGCTGACTGATGGCTGCGGGGGAACCTCAAGCGAGAGTGCCGCCGCCACCCCTAGTTTTGTTGCCGCAAAGGTTGATAGGTGCTGGCACAATCGAGGCCATTCCAGTAAAGCTAGGGTTTTTGCAGGCATTCCAGAGGCATAAAACAGTCACACGATTATCGTGACACACTCCTAGCTGGGATGCGATGTGGGGGCAGTGATAAAGGCCATCACAACTGACTGTAATTTATCACTCGGAGCCATTAGGCTAGCTTTTTGGCTCGTGCTAAACGGAGTGAGACCCTTGTTGCTTGCTCAATATTCCCTTTAGGGAAAAGGGAATGACCAAACGACTCAATATATCGCTCTAGATCTGCTGACCTACAGGACTGATGAGATCCCCCCATCCATTGGTGAAAATGCTGATGTATCTCGCCCTTAATTGCAATTAGGTTTTCCTCCACATCGGCAAGATGAGGATATTTGACTTGATCAAAGAGATGATGCACTTCTAGCTTGAGGCAATCCACACCTTCCTGTTCACCCGTAATCTGACAGTGACCTTTGGCCTGTTCTCGCACTCTGTCGATGGCATCTGTGACTCTCGCTGTCTTTTCTTCTTCATGCTTCTCAAGTGCTTCTATGGCTCTGGGAGCATAATCAGCCACCGCTCTAACCCATGCTTTTCGGTTTTTGCTCGATAGACGAACGCCTAGCTGTTGCCCCATTGATGCGATACCAGAACAACTGAAGAAACGCTCTTTATTGTCATCCTCGAAAAAATCTGATTCGAGCCGGAGTGACTCAACCTCTGTATTGCTTCCTCTTTGAATTTCTTGGAATGTGCGGGTTAGAACATCCTGTCGCTTACCTAAACCCAGTACCTCACGACATGCCCGTGGCCCTAAGAAACTATGCCTTACCCATAAGTCCTGAAAGTACTTCTGTCGTGTGCTTTCAATCATGAGCAAGTCTCCAAGTATCCGCAATGTCATGG
>JBAUJD010000619.1:0-2834 GCA_049683515.1 Thermosynechococcaceae cyanobacterium
CTCTATGGTTCCGATGCGTTAGGCGGCGTCATTAATATCATTACCCGTGACCCTGCGGACGCAAAACCGGAGGTGACGCTTAGGGCTGCCGTCGGTAGTTTTGGCCTCAACGAGCAAGGCATTCAAGCAAGGGGGCGAAGTGGAGATTTCGGCTGGAGCGTCGGCTATAACCGCACCCAGGCACAGAACGACTTTCCCTTTGAGATTGACCGGATTGGCTTGCAATCCAAGCGCGACAATGCCGATGTGTTATACAACAATCTGAATTTGAAGCTGGAAGGACAACTGGGCGATCGCAACCAGCTCACCTTCAGCGCCCTCTATTTGAACAAAGATTTTGGCGTTGCAGGGGGTGTCCCTATCCCTGGGAGCATTGGTGAATTCAATGCTTTGACCCCGTTGGCTCGCCAACAAACAGAAGAACTCTTGCTAGATCTGACCTGGCAGTCCCAACTCGATCGGGCCGGTAACTCCCAGCTCACCAGCCGAATTTTTGCAGATCTGCTCGATTACGACTTTGATAATCCAGACCCTGCGGCCTTTGGCACCAGGGATAACGTGAATCGCCGCTCCATTGGGGCACAGGTGCAACACAACTGGAAAATTGCCAAAAATCAGACCCTCACCTACGGATTTGACTATCGCAATACTCAAGCACAGAACACCACGTTCAACTATGGTCTGGGGACCACTAATGTCAACTACGACGGGGACATTGATCAAGGCGCTTTATTTGCCCGCTATGACCTCAACGTCACCCCAAATTTCAATCTTAATTTTGGACTGCGCCAAGACTTCAACAGCTTGGCATCAGGTTCATTTACCTCTCCCAGCGTCGGCGTTCGTCTAGCGGTTAGCCCTTCAACCGTTTTGCGGGCCAATTATGCCAAGAGTTTTAGGGCACCCCAAGTCGTGAATTTAGATGGCTTAGCCGCCTTTAATGTGGTGGGCAACCCCGACTTAGAGCCTGAGCGAGGCGACAGCTTTGATATCGGCATTGACCAGTCCTTGGGCAAAAATGGACTACTGCGGCTGACCTTCTTTGCCAATACCATCTCTAACTTGATTAATTTTCAGTTCGGTTCACCCAGCACCTATGAAAATATTGGCAAAGTGCGAACCCTTGGCCTAGAGGCAGATCTGAACGTGCGCTTAGCGAAGCATTTCTACGCCTTTGCTAACTACACCTTGAATGAACCTGAGATTATTCGAGACCGCGACCCAACCATTGAAGGCAATGACCTCAGCTTTCGCGGGGCCGACACTCTCAATGTGGGTCTAGCCTATGAAAGAAAAGGCATCTACGCCGCCGCTATTGTCCGCTATCTCAGCTCCTATTTTGTTAACAACACCAACACAGAATCCCTACCGGGCTATACCACGATGGATCTCAAGCTCCGGTTCCCGATTGGCAAAACCTTTGCCTTCACAGGTAGCCTAGACAATTTATTTGATCAGCAGTATGAACAATTTCCAGGTTTTCCGGCAGTGGGTCGGACTTTTCGCCTGGGTATCAGTGCCACTTTTTAGGAGTTAACCAAGATGTCTAAATTTTCGCGTCAAGTCATCCCTTTAAGCTGCCGCACCATTGAGCCATTATTAGCGGGTGGACAGCTTGAATTTGAAGACTTTCCCTGCACCATTGATGTGATTGGTCCACTGCTGTACACGCTGTTTCAAGAACGCTGGCAGCAGACCCAGATCGGCCATGTCGTCGAGGGCAGTGTGCTAGAGCTGGAGTTCACGCAAGCCCCTAAAATTTGTGTACTCTATGACGGCTATCTGACGGTGGTGACGGCGGCATGGCATATGCATCTCTGTCTAGAAGAGCATCACGGTGGCCCCCTGAGTAAAACGCCGCCTGAACTGAGGCAGCAACGACGGATTCAGCGAGCTTCATTCTACCGTCGCTTCAATGATCGCGGCCAAGCTCGAAGCTGGGGAATTCAGTTCTGGAACGGGTCTGGGGAAAAGATGATGAATCTATTTTTACCCAATCCTTTCGTCGATGCCGAAGAAAATCTACTGCCGGAAGGAAAGCCTCAACTGGAGAAGTTGAGCCTATATGAAGAGCTTCGAGATATTTATGTGTTGGGAACTCGCCCCATTCCCTACGCAGAGAACCCCCTGAAGCGACCTTATTTATCTGTCTGTCGATCTAGCCGTTGCCACCCCTCCCAGGAATGGGAACCGATTATTGAGGCACTGCAAACGGCTGTAAAGCAAGCGGGCTTAGATGTTTATGTGATGACCTCTGGCTGCTTAGAAGTGTGTACCGCCGGTCCAGTCGTTTTTTATTCCGGCGACAACACTTGGTATACCCGCGTCACCCCTGAGATTGCCCACCGCATTGTCCATGAGCATGTGGTCCAAGGCCACCCTGTCCAAAACCATCTCTATCCACCTGTCAAACAATTGGAGAGCGTCCTATGAATTCGAGCCAAAGCATTTTTTATCCCTTCGTACATGCACCTATTTGGGAGCAATGGCAAGCAAGATGTCGAGCGATCGCCCAAAGCAAATCTTGGCCGATCTTTCTGGTGACAGTCGGTAGTCTTAGTAATGTGGTGTATACCTGCACCTTACCCTTCGTGTGCCTGGGGGTCATTGCCGGAATGACTCTGAAACGCCGCGCTGCGATCGCCTCTGCCTCTAGCATCTGGTTTGCCAATCAATTGTGCGGCTATACCTTGCACAACTATCCCCGAACACTGAATTGCTTCATGTGGGGATGGATTCTCTTAGCTGGTACCTTACTGGTAACCATGCTCGCTAGCTATAAACCCCTCTTTGCCTCCGGGAAAGTAAGCTACCACTACTTGCGAATGGGTGGT
>JBAUJD010000620.1:0-2537 GCA_049683515.1 Thermosynechococcaceae cyanobacterium
GCCATCAAGGCGGTCATGACCAATGCCTCCATCAAGAGTGTCATCCCCTAGACCACCGAGCAACGTATCTTGGCCGTCATGCCCTTTGAGAGAATCATCGCCCTCATTGCCCTGCAGCAAATCATTGCCTGCACCAGCATAAAGGCTATCATTACCCGTGCCGCCGTAGAGGCTGTCATCGCCACTATCGCCGATCAGAATATCATTACCGGCTTCACCATAAAGGAGGTCATTACCAATACCGCCATCAAGATAGTCATGACCCGCTCTCGCTCTGAGGGTATCGTCACCGGCACCACCTTGAATCACGTCATCACTGGCACTGCCCTCTAGGCTATCGTCGGCATCTGTGCCAATGCCTACAATAGGCACCAATGCAGTCTGCATTGGATCCGCGCTGATTTGATACTGCTCAGGGCCAACCAGTTGGATATTATCAATTGCGACCTGATCAGCAGCATCACCCGTCCCCCAACTGTTAATCTGCAACAGCAAGAATTGATAGCCGCGACCTAAATCAACTTGCCAATTGAGCGTTGTCCAGTCAAATGTTGCGCCACCGATACGCTGCTCGGCGAGCTTTTGACTTTGCATTGGCAGGACGCCAGCTTGGTAAGGCCCGTTGACGGAGTAGGGGTTGTTATAGTATTCGCCATTGACGCCCCACAGACTAACTTGCACCCGATTGGGATTTGAGCTATTGCCTTCGGTGTTTTTTAGATCGACCTTGAGGGTTTGTTGCCCCTGACGGATTTGGCGATCGTAGACAACTTGTCCTACATAGCCCCCTGCAAAGTCGTTGGAAAAAACAAGCGCTCCCCCGTTACCGAGGTCGGTCTGATGCTGAACGCTGCTAGAGGCAAACCAACTATGGTCTGGGCTATGGCTGTGGCCGAAAGTGGATGTCAGGACGGTTGAGTTCGCATTGAAGGTACCCCCAAAAAAAGCATTTTGGTAGGGGGTTTCGACGATCTCAATGTACCGTGATTGGGTCTGTGATGCGCCTTGGGTATCCCAAACAGTTAAATTAACTTGGTGAGAGCCAGCTTGATTAAATCGATGGCTGGTCGTACGACCAAAACTGTCAATCTGCCCATCATTGTTAAAATCCCAGCCGTAACTGGCAATGCCACGACTGGCAAGATCGAGAATGGGTGAATCTGGGTCGAAGGAGAAGCCTGCATCAAATTGAACCGCCAAGCTGCCGATGGCTTGGGTTGAAAAATTTGCCTCAGGTGCGACGTTATTGTGGTCTGCCGTAAAGGTATTGTTTTCTCCGAGCTGGAAAAAAGCTGCAAAATCCCGAGGCTCTCCGTCAAATTGAACTGTTGACGCTAGGTGATTTGTGTTGTTGATGAAGGTACTGTTTGTTAGCAGTGAACCGACAAAATCTCGACCGCCATCTCCAGGAACATAAAGACCATCTTTAAAGCCTTCTATGTGTAAGTTCTCAAATCGCTGCTCTGAAGCCGCATGATTATTGAGAATGCCCGTACCCCTTGGCGTGTTCGTGTTTCCGACCAGTAGACCATTGATGAGATCAACGTTGCCGCTGTATTGGAGTCGAATCGCAATGTCTTGGATACCCCAAATCTTGAAGTCGCTGATGGTTGAGCGGTAGTTATGGGCCGGTTTGGCAAGCCCCTCAGAGTTAAATTCTAGATCGAGTTGACCATCTTTGTTGCGGAGTCGTCCCCAAGAGATAATGCCTTCTTTGGCGTTGTAGGTTTCAAAGCCAGTGAGTTCGCGTAGGGGCACGGCAGAAACATCTACAACGGTTTCATCCGCTGTTCCCTTGGCTAAATCCTGGATTTCAGTGGGCAATAGGTTAACGTTAATGGTTTTTGCATCTCTGACGGTTTCACCGCCTTCTCCTCCTCCAAATAAGTCGATGCCGCCGCCTTCGGCGCTGATGGCGATGTTGTCAACAATATTAATCTGGGCAGCACCTTGTACCCAGTACCCCTCACCGTTGAAGCCAAAGTCAAAACGCTTTACGCGGGGTGAGGTTGGCCCTAGGTCAAGCCCCCGGCTACCGTCACCTGTCGTTTTAATGGTGATGTTATTGGTCCAGCGCCCGATCTCGTTGCCCGATTCAGCGGCAATGCCGGTGCCCACAACATCAAAGACCACGTTGTCCTCAATATTCGCAAAGCTATTGTGGTGAACAATGCCCCAACCGGGGCTACCCACTACGGCGTTGCCTTTGGCAAGAGCTGGGATGCCAGTGGGGTCGTCTGAGCCAGTCCGATGAAAATGAAGGGCATACCGTCCGCGCGGGTTGCTGCCGGTGCCGGTAGAGCCGTCAACGTTTTGATTGACATCGTCAACCAGCAGGCTCTTATCGGTTCTGCCCAGGTTATAAAAACCGGCGTTGAGCACTTGAACGTCGGGGTTGTGCATGAACATGACGTGACCGCGCTGCCCGTTCGGCAGTTGGTCGGCATTTTCGGTTTCAAAGCTGACGTTGCGAGAGGTGTTAGCAATGTAAAGATTGAGCTGATCGGTGAAACCCTCTGGCCGCTGATGGTTAAACC
>JBAUJD010000621.1:0-6800 GCA_049683515.1 Thermosynechococcaceae cyanobacterium
GGGCTGGCTCGAAGAGCCAGAGATCAGTGATTTCCTCGCTGCCGGATATAAGAAACAGCAAGTTCTAGAAGTCATCGTGGGAATTGCTGTCAAAATAATCCACAACTACACAAATCATATCGCCAAAACCCCTTTGGACAAAGAGTTCCAGGCTCATCAGTGGACTAAGCACTAGAGATCAACCTTACGAAAGCTGCGGCGTTAACCATCTCAGGGCTTTCAGTATTTCATGGAAAACAATCTGACCATCGCCCGTTGTGGCGGTAGTCCTGCACTCGCGCTTCCTCTTCATGCCCGTTTTTGCAATCGCCTTCTGCCGAAGCTGTCAAACTGCGTTTGTCATCAGCCTTCAATAAGGAAGATAGCGTAGCCGTTAGCAGCATCGGCTTGAACAGCTAAGCTGTTGGAACAAGAAAGTTACATCAAGCGAACGTCAAAACATGCGATATCTGATTACCAGTGCACTGCCCTACATCAACGGCATTAAGCATTTGGGCAATATGGTGGGGTCAATGTTGCCTGCAGATGTGTATGCGCGCTTCCTGCGGCAGGAAGGGGAAACCGTTCTTTATATCTGCGCTACGGACGAGCACGGTACCCCAGCAGAGATTGCAGCCCTTGAGGAAGGGCTAGATGTCGCTGAATTTTGTCAGCGACAATACGAGCGTCAAGCCGATATTTACAAGCAGTTTGGCCTATCGTTCGACTATTTTGGACGGACCTCAGCGCCTGAAAACCATGAGCTGACGCAGCATTTTTTTCAGCAGTTAGAGGCCAACGGATTTATTCAAGAGCGAGAAATCAGCCAGATCTATTCCTTGGATGACGAGCGATTTCTGCCAGATCGCTATATTACGGGCACTTGTCCCAACTGTGCCTACGAAAAGGCACGGGGCGATCAGTGTGAGAACTGTACCAAGGTTCTTTCCCCTACGGACTTAATTGATCCGAGATCAACGATCTCAGGGAGCACTAACCTAGAAGTGCGAACCAGCAACCATCTCTATCTGCAGCTCGACAAATTGAGCGATGAGGTGCGGGCCTGGGTGGAGCAGCAAACCCATTGGCCCCTGTTGACCCGGTCCATCGCGATGAAGTGGCTTGATGAAGGTCTGCAAAGTCGAGGGATTTCTCGCGACCTGAGCTGGGGAGTGCCGATCCCTAAAGAAGGCTTTGAGAATAAGGTCTTTTATGTCTGGTTTGACGCCCCCATTGGCTATGTCTCAGCGACAAAGGCCTGGGGTGAGGCTGAACCCGATCGCAACTGGGAAAGCTGGTGGAAAGACGCTGAAGATGTCCGCTATACCCAGTTCATGGCGAAGGATAATTTACCGTTTCACACGATTATGTGGCCGGCGACGATTCTGGGCAGCCGCGAACCGTGGAAGATGGCGGACTATATCAAGGGGTTCAACTGGCTCAACTATTACGGTGGCAAGTTTTCCACCAGTTCTAAGCGAGGCGTGTTTCTAGATCAGGCATTGGAGATTGCCCCCGCTGATAATTGGCGCTACATGCTAATGGCCAATGCTCCGGAATCGTCTGACTCTGCTTTTACCTGGGAACAGTTCCAAAAGTGCGTGAATAAGGAGCTGGCTGACAATCTCGGAAATTTTGTTAATCGCATCCTCAAGTTTACGGCCTCACGATTAGGCAATACGTTGCCAGAGGGCGGTACCCCTGGAGAGGCGGAGGCTGAACTGCAGGCCACCTGCCACGAGCTAGTGAAAAAACTACGAGAACACCTGCACAATCTGGAATTCCGTCGTGCGACAGAAACGTTGAACGCCCTGTGGACTGCAGGAAACCAGTATATTGACGTGCGTGCTCCGTGGGCGCTATTTAAAACCGATCAGGATGAAGCGGCTGTTGTGATTCGGACCTGTATTAATCTGATTCGGCTGTATGCGATCGCAAGCGCCCCCTTCATTCCCCACTCAGCCGAAACCCTATACAACGCCCTACAACTCACGGACGAGGAACGCCATCACACGATAACTGAGGCAGCAGATTTAACCCTCTTAGCTGCAGGCCGTCCGTTTGAGGTTCCCCCTCCTCTCTTTCAAAAGCTAGATGACGATCGCGTTGCGGAACTCAAGGCCCAATACTGCGGTGAGTAGCTGTCATGGTTCTGTTCTGGTCGCAGGCTTGGGCACAGGCTTAGGCGCGCTCCCCGCCGCCAGCACTAAACCGCCAGCGCAATAAAAGTGAGTTGGTGACGACGCTAACAGAGCTGAAGGCCATCATGGCAGCAGCAGCAGCAGGACTCAGTAAAATTCCAAACGCAGGCAATAAGATCCCTGCAGCTAAAGGAATACCCACAATATTGTAAGCAAAGGCCCAAAAGAGATTCTGCTGAATTTTGCGAAAAGTAGCACGACTCAGATCAATGGCAGAGACCACATCAGAAAGCTGCGAAGTTTGTCCGGCCTTTTGCATGAGCACAATATCTGCCGCTTCTACTGCGACATCGGTGCCTGAACTGAGGGCGATGCCCACGTCAGCTTGTGCTAACGCAGGCGCATCATTAATGCCATCGCCCACCATTGCGACGCAATGACCTTGGGCTTGAAGGGTTGCGATCGCATCCCCTTTCTCCCCCGGCAAAACCTGAGCCTGCACCTGTTCCGGCTTGATCTCTAAGGCTTGGGCAATTGCCAGCGCTGTCTCTTTCTGATCGCCCGTGAGCATCTGCACCTGCAGCCCCATTGCCTTAAGCTGCTGGATGGTATCGATGGCCTCTGGCTTGAGGGGATCTTGAATGGCGATTGCACCTTCAAACTCCCCCGACACAGCCATATAAATGACGCTCTTACCTTGAGTTGACAAGCCGTCTGCACGTTCCTGGTCGCATTGAGGAATATCAACGCCCTGCTCCTGGAGCCAGATCTGATTCCCCAGCAGTATTGGGTTACCATCAACCTGAGCGGTTAGGCCACAGCCCGGAATCGTCTGACTATTGTCCGACGGGAGAGGGGAAAGCTGCATTGATTGGGCCTGTGCCAAAATTGCGATCGCAAGGGGATGTCTCGTATCGGTTTCCATCGCGGCTGCAATCTGCCAAAAGCGATCGCGAGTCAGGGTTGCGGTTTCACTCAGCCAGTCTTCTGTAACGGTAGGGTGCCCTGTCGTCAGCGTCCCCGTTTTGTCAAACACCACTGTATCCACTTGATGGACCTGTTCCAGCACATCTCCGCCTCGAATTAAAAGTCCCTGTTCTGCTCCGAGACTGGTTCCCACCAAAATGGCGGTGGGGGTGGCTAAGCCAAGAGCACAGGGGCAGGCAACGACGAGAACCGCTATTGCAAGTTTGATACTCAGCAACAGAGGGCTAGCCGTACCCTGCTGTTCGCCCATTGCAGCACCGTGGACCATGTGGACCATTGGCATGGCATGATTCGAGATGAGATCCGGCCAGAGTTGAGTGCCGATGATTGACCAGAAAAAGAAGGTTAGAGTTGCGATCGCCAGTACCCCATAGGTGAAATACCCCGCCACCTGATCAGCTAAGCGCTGAACCGGTGCTTTGCGCGTTTGGGCCGTTTCCACCAGCTTAATAATTTGAGCGAGGGTCGTACTCGCGCCGGTACGAGTCACCACCATCGTCAACACACCGGATTGATTCAAGGTACCGGCCACCACATCATCACCCGCCACTTTGGGGACCGGCAAAGATTCCCCCGTCAACATCGACTGATCGACTAGCGTTTGCCCACTAACGACACGGCCATCCACCGGGATTTGATCACCAGGTAACACTCGCAGATAGGCTCCCACCGCCACCTGATCCACCGAAATTTCACATCCCTCATTAGAGTCAGCCTGAGGAAGCAGATAAGCCGTTGTGGGCCGCAGCGCCAGCAATGCCTCTAATGCAGCCGTCGCTTGCCCCCTCGCATAGGCTTCTAACGTTTGTCCCAGCAATACCAAGCCAATCACCATCACTGGCGCATCAAAAAAGCAGTCCCACTGGAGGGCAGGCCAAAGTAAAGCCATGACACTAGCACCGTAGGCCGTCACGGTCCCTAGCCCCACTAGACTATTCATCGTCGGCGTCCGCTGGCGAAACCCCTGCCAGCCATCTCGCAAAATCTCACGTCCCGGACCCACCAGCGCCACCGTTGCCAGCGCCCAGTGAAACCACATATTCGTCAGCCCTGGAATAGAGACACCCGGAAGATGGCCTAAGTGCCCTACCCCAGACAAAATAACCAGCACCACCGCCGTCATCAACCGCTGAAGCTGCTGCATCAAAACCTGACGTCGCTGCTCACCCCATGCCTGCACAGCGGCTGACTGATACACCGCACTTGGGAAACCGGCCTCAGACAGGACCGCTGCCAGTTTTTCAGGTTCAGCTAGATCGGGCTGATATTCAATCGTGGCTTGCTGAGTGACGAGATTGACAACGCTAGAGCAAACCCCAGCCTGCTGCAAAAGACGGTTCTCAACGGCCTGGACACACCCTGCACATTTCATCCCGTCTACGGTCAGCACCAATATAGAGGGCTGAGCGGCGGGCTGAAGAGTAGACGTTTTCATAGAGACATCATGACGAACAGTTTTTCAAGCGAGCCAAGAGCATCACCATGTCATCTAACAGGGGGTTTAATTCGCTTCTAGATTGATTGTACTGATTCACAAAGATGCTGAAGGCGAGGGGCGCAAAGTCAGCACCGCGAATATAGCCTGATAAAGCTGAAACCCCCGTCATGCTGCCGGTTTTAGTGAGAACCATTCCTGGCGGTAGCCCCTTTAACTCGCGGGGGCGGAGAGAGTTACGAAAGACTTCAGCATGGGGGGAGCGATCCATCGCCTGGAGGGTTTGTACCAGGGCTTCAGGGCTGACGAGATTGTGACGAGACAGTCCTGAGCCATCTGAAATCTCGTAGGTGGCAGGATCGACCCCGAGTTTAGTCAGCGTTTCTTTCAGAACCTGCAGCCCCTGATCTAAGGTGGGCGTATTGGTTTGAGCTGTAGAATTAGACGGCTTCTGAGAGGCCAGCGTTTTCAGTACCGCCTCAGCATATTGATTATTGCTGTCTCGGTTGATGGTATAAATCAGCTCAGACAGAGGCGGGGATTCAACCGTAGCGAGCACTTCTGAGGCCGCATCACTGGCGATCTCCTGGGAGGCTTCAGAGATAAGGGTGATCTTATCCACCTTGATGCCCTCGCTCTGGAGTTGGGCCTGAAATCGGCGCAAGAAATATTGCCCCGGATCAACAACGGCAATCCAAGAGCGGTCTGAATCTCCTCCCGCTCGGAGCTGTCCAAACACCTCAATCTCTAGCACGCCTTGATTCAATCGCCGCACAATCTCTGTAAACTCAGGCTCTTGATTCGTTACCGTGCGCGATCGATTGATCAGTCGCCAGGGGATCGTTGGCTCATGGAGCTGCCACTCTAGCCGCAGTGGTTGTCCGACAGCCTGGGGATAGAGCCGAACTTCGTAGGCATTTTCGTTCACCATCAAGCTATTGACGACGGCTCCCCAGCCCGCCTGCAAATCTTCCCATTCCCAACTGGGGACCACCGCCGCCCCCTTGAAAAAGGTGTCATCTCCAACAAGAGTCCTTATCCGCCGTACCCCTTTCTGAGAGAGGGTTTGTGCAATGTCCTTTAGGTCTTTGTCGGAAAAATTCGGATCACCTCGCCCCACAATTTTCACCGAGTTCAAGGTGGGTGCTTTGCCAGCACCATAGACCGAGGTTTGAATCCGGTAGTCTGGCCCCAAGGCCGTTAAGGCGGCAGCCGTCGTCAGTACCTTGGTTGTCGATGCGGGCAGAAAAAGCTGTCCTGCTTCACGGGCATAAAGCGCCTGTTTTGACTGCAGGGGCCGTACCAAAACCCCCACGCGGGCGCGCTGCAGCGAGGGGCGTGTGGCAAGGCGATTGAAGGCAGGGCTGAGCTGAGCCACACAGATACTTTTATGATTAAGGGTCTGCAATCCCTTCGTTTCCCTAGGTTTTTCTAAGTCAGAGGCAACAACCGGCACCACGATTGTCAGCCAAGCGGTTGCCACGGTAAAGAAAAAACAAGGCGGTCTGAGAGTCATATCGTTTACGCTGCAGAATTTGGTTGCTAGCCTAGCCTGAATTCTAGGCTAGGCTCAAAAATATCATTCTCTAGAGAAAGTAAATTTATTTGAGAGGGACGGTATGAGATCATGACTGCCGGTTCGATAATCCATAACATTCAATAGGATCCAAGGCAAAAAACAGACACTTTGTGCGTAAATCTGTCTGATATCGCAGCCATCCAAAAATCTGCCGACTCGTTAAGAAAAATATGCATTTTCACTGCATACTCCTATTGTGTTAGGTTTATCCACTTGAGTAGAATAGATAGGAGTTGAACAACTTCTCTCTAAACGAGATACATTAGAAATTAAGAGAACTAATGGTAGAGTTCAACCCATCAATGATGTGATACTGCAAATAGGATTAAGATCATGACAAAAAAGAGTGAACCTTTAACGGGTTCAGCCTTACTGAATCAAGTGAAAGAACTCGACACCCTTAGTGCTGAAGAGAAAGCGAAACAGTGTGGTTATTTTACCGTCACAAAAGATGGTTCGCAGCGGGTTAGCATGATGAAGTTCATGAATGCCCTCTTAGATGCCGAAGGCATTGAGTTAGACAGCAAGTCGAATGGAAACGGGCGTGGGGGACGGAGCGCCAGTTACCGGATTAGCGTGCAGGCCAATGGCAATCTTCTGATTGGTTCAACCTACACCGAGAAGATGGAACTCAATCCGGGAGATGAGTTTGAGATCTCTTTGGGTCGCAAGCACATTC
>JBAUJD010000622.1:0-2667 GCA_049683515.1 Thermosynechococcaceae cyanobacterium
TGCTTTGCGCTCTGCCTCCCAGACCGCTACACCACGGTTTTGGAGGTCGGCTGCATTTTGGGTCCAATGAACGCCAATGGATTCAGCCCGCTTGATCATCATTTTGCGGGCGTTTTGCTTGGCAAACTTTGCAAGGGGCTTAACGGCCAAAACCTTGTTCACGAGCAGGGAGGCTAGCCCCGGTGAGGTCGCGGTGTTGTTCATGGGCAAGGTCGCAAAATCAGATAGATTGATGCCATCATCCCATAGATGTTCTCAGGAACGGACAGCCTCAATCGCTTGCTCTCTGAGAAGGCTAGACGATAAAGCTGCTAGGGTAAACAGTGCGGTTTAGTCTTGTCTGCGATGGCAAACGTCCCCCCTCAGAAATTATTAATTCTCAGCAATGGTCACGGTGAAGATCAAGTCGCGGTTCGCATTGTGAGATCGCTCCAAAACCTCTCTCACCCACCCGAAATCAAAGCGCTCTCTATTGTGGGTGAAGGCCACGCCTACCAGCGGCAGCAGATTCCGCTTCTAGATGCAGTTCAAGCCATGCCGTCGGGGGGGTTTATTTATATGGACAGCCGCCAAACCCTTCGAGATATTAAAGGAGGGCTGGGGCAGCTTACTCGACGGCAACTCCGTGAAGTACGAGCTTGGGCAAAGCAGGGGGGCAAAATTTTAGCGGTGGGTGACATTGTGCCGCTGCTGTTTGCCTGGTGGAGCGGGGCGAAATACGCCTTTGTCGGTACCGCGAAATCAGACTATTACCTGCGGGATGATCGCGGTGAACCGATCCCTAGGGTGGGGCATCCCTGGTGGCTGAGTGCGTCGGTGTATCTGCCCTGGGAGCGTTGGCTAATGCAGAGATCGCAATGTTGTGCCGTGTTCCCTCGTGATCCATTAACGGCTCAAATTCTCAAGCAATATGCCATTCCCGTGTTTGATCAGGGCAATCCGATGATGGATGATCTGCAGCCGTCTGGTCACCTTGATTTAAGTACCATTTATATCCAGCCCCAGCGCACTGTTCTGTTGCTGCCCGGTTCGCGTGCTCCTGAAGTCTATGCAAATTGGGAGGTGATTTTAGATGCGATCGCATTCCTCCTCCATCCAACCCAACCCCAGCTCTTTTTGGGAGCATTGGCCCCAGGACTCGATCACGCCCCCCTCAGTCACGCCCTGCAGCAGCGAGGATGGCAGTCCCAAATGAATCAAGAACGCTGGACTCAGGCCGGTTCACGATTGTTACTGACAGGAGACTTTAATGATTGTTTGAGGAGGGTAGAGGTTGCGATCGCAATGGCAGGTACCGCCACAGAACAGTGCGTGGGCCTTGGCCTCCCCGTGATCACAATCCCTGGGCAGGGACCGCAATTTACAGCAGCCTTTGCTGAAGCCCAAGCGCGACTCTTAGGCGCTTCAATTTTTAGGGTAGAGCATCCCACCCAAGTCGCCGATATCATGGCGCACATCGATTCAGCCGATCTGCAACCGTGGCAGGCGAACGGCCTGCGACGGATGGGTCAACCAGGAGCCGCCCAGCGCATTGCCGAAACGTTAGCGGCAGAACTGCTATGACCAACGCCTTTAAACTCTCATTTGAATTTTGGCCTTCACCGTTTCATACTGAGCACGCAGAATTTTCTTGCTGTCTTCTGGTGCTGCCGTAGACTGGGTGCCGTGGGCGGTGGTGAGCCAGTCTGATAGGTTTTTACGTTGCTTCTCAGGAATGGTGATCGTCACCACATTGCTAGGGTTACCGGGCGCTTCAAGGGCGAACAGCAACAGATGGAAATATCCATTCGAGCTCAGGAGTTGTGTAATTTGGCGTCCACGATTGGCCTTGAGATCGACGTAACAGGGCATCCACTTGGCTCCCTCCTCTTTACTAAAGAATGACGTGACCCACAACAACATGGGATGGGGTGCAAAAGTACACAAGAAATGGCAGTGGCGCGTATGCAGCATCCGTTGCTGAATCTCATCCCGCGACAGCATTACCCACAGGGACGCAGCATCTTGCTTCGGCGACCTCAAAGTGCGCGGGAAGGTGATCTCCGCATTGGGGGTATTAGCAGGCCATTTTGACTGCCAAGCGATATCTTCTGCCGATTCAAAGGTGACTAGCGTTTCGTAGGCGCGCGATCGCTCTTGTTGTTGCGCTTGAGGCTGGGCTGCCAGCTTCGCCAACTCAGGAATAGTATCCTCTGGGGGGACCGTCTCGCTGGTGCCAGAGATCGATTGACCGATAGAGTTGAGGCGATCTCGAATCTCTTCTACAGTCTGGGGGCGCTGCTCCGGCTGTTTTGCTAGACAGGCCATGATGACCTCTTCCAGAGGTTTTGGAAGGGCGAGGTTAGGCGCAATCTTCGCAAAGGTTTGAGGAGGTTGCTGGCAATGGGCCTGCAGCCAAAGATCAAAGGTATCCGTTTCAGCTCGAATGGGTAGCGTTCCGGTCAGCGACTCGAACATTGTGATGCCAAGGCTGTAGATATCAGAGCGCATATCTGGGCGCTGGCCCGAAATTTGCTCAGGAGAACCATAGGCCAAGGTTCCCATAAAGGGTTGACTGGGACGGTCTTTAGCAGACTGACTCAAGAAATCTGCGATGCCAAAATCGAGTAGCTTTGCCAGTTCACCCAAGCTTTCATTATGGGTGACAAAAATATTACTGGGCTTAAT
>JBAUJD010000623.1:0-5875 GCA_049683515.1 Thermosynechococcaceae cyanobacterium
CAAGACTGACTCTATTGCTGATGTGCCTGAATCCACTGCAATTCTTGCAACATTGATTGCGATTGCCTTTGGTGGTGCCTTCTATCGTCAAAGTAAAACCAATCAGGAAATTTCAATCTCTTGATAGCTTTGACTACACTAGGGTAAATAAGTGCGCCCCCTCTTAGCTTTCATTAGGAGTTGAGAGGGGTTGCTGGTAGTGTGATGTAAAGCTTCACGGGAAGCCATTGCCAAAAAATGAAAGCCGTTCTCCTCTCCCCTGTCAAGCAGCTTGGTTATTTAAGGTTCTGGCTATTAGTGATAGCGGCAGGTCTTATTGCCATACATCTAACCCTCACAGGGCGTGATATCGATGTGAGTGCACAAACAATGAGTGCTCTCTATTGGTTTGTTACTGCATACCTGATTTGGCAAAAACGTCATCACTTGTCTTTAGACAGCGGAATGGGTGCTAGTCTACTGGGTATTTTTTTGCTCACAGTTGTCATCGCGAGAAGCACGTCTTTCCCTAGCTCCAACTTTCTCAGTATTTTTCCCTTCTTATCTGGACTTGGCCTCAGTCTACTAGCCTCTAACTTGCAGGGATTAAAGCAATATTGGCGTGAATTAGTGATTTTATTCTTTTTTGGAGTGCCCAAGGTCTTATTTGAACCCTTGATCAATATCTCAGGCCTGACAGCCCAGTTTGCTACATTCGTCCTTTGGTATGGTGGGTTAGATGCCCATCGCCAAGGGACAAAAGTATTACTGCCATCAGATGGTGTCAACGTGATTAGAAGCTGCTCTGGCTTTAACTCCATATTCTATTTACTCGGACTCGCGATCATTTTTCTCCTCCTGTTCCCGCTGCAAGGCGTTAGAAAGAATGCTCTAGTACTAGTGGTGGCAATGGGGCTAGGATTTATCGTCAATGGGTTTCGGATTGCTCTGCTGGCAATCATGGCAAATGAACAAAACCTAGTCGCCTTTGATTATTGGCACCTTGGTCAGGGTGCCCGGATTTTCCCAATGATCGGGGTAACCTTGTTTGGTTTTTTTTGCTTGTTTCTACGTCAGCATCAACTATCCAAACAGAAGCACAGTACTGATCATTAGCGCCCATGAGTGTTTGGACCCCAATGCGCCTATTTCTGCTTATGACGACCTGTGGGGGCGTCTTGTGGGGACTTAAAGAAACGATTGTGATCTCCCCTTCTCTTGAACAAGGAGTGACGCGTACATTTGTTTTCCCGACAGAAGTACCTCTATCGGGTTGGCGGCTGTTGAGAAGTGAGGAGATCAACGAGCGATCAGGACACATTTATCGCTATAGCAACAAAAATCTCCGTCTAGATCTGCAGATGAACTATGTCATTGATGCAAATGCTAACCAAAAATACTTTCGTCAGTACGATCCTACGTCAACGAATGTATCTACAATCATTATTCAACGAGAAAATCAGCAAGGCTTCTATCGTCTTTCCACTGAAAATAATAGGGCTTATCTGAGGGCCTGTATCGATCCTCAAGGGAGAAGCACGATTACCTACGATCAGTTTATCCGTAACCGCTATGCAAACGACTTACAATTTAGACGTATTCTGCCTTGGGTATTAGGACAGGTAACCTTGAGAGACCATCGCTGCTTGTGGACTCATTTATCTATTCCAATAACAGGGACTTCACCTAACCCTAGCTATGAGATTCTAGAAGCAACCTGGGTTCCCTGGCAGACGTGGTGGAAAAGTCATTTCCCAGAGCCTTAATCATTTATTCGGTCGATCAAACACTATGGCGAATGCAGAAGAGAATCAATTAGCGACAAAGGTAGAGCTACTCTGGAACGTCGCTTCAAACCGCGCTTGGTCTGTAAAGTTTCAGCATTGGGTTGGCTATGGACTATTGATATTGACATCGTTTGATTTGATCGCCATCTTTGTGCCGCCAAATTTCACCAATCCACTGTGGGAATTTCAAGCGCTGGGCAACTTAGTCGAGATGGTCGCCGTACCCTTAATTGGCTTGGCACTTGTCTACCCTGGCAAGCGCGATGGTCGGCCTAAATGGGAACTCAAGATATTAAAGTACTTATCAAACTTGATGCTACTGGCTGGAATACTATACTGGCTCTTAATTCCACTCGGCATTATGAATACAATGCGGATTGATCGCCAGAATAATCAGCAAATTACAGGTCGATTCGATCAAGAAATTACGCAAGTTCAGAGACTACAGGAAAAACTTGCAAGCGTGACAACGCTTGAGCAAATGGATCAGTTATTGAGCACGATAGAACAGAATGGTCGCGCCCCAGAGATTACCAGTCTTGAAGATCTCGCGTCTGCGAAAGCAGAGCTTGCAGACTCTTTGACTAAGGGACAGGACCGACTCAAAACCCAAGCGCAAGCAACGAGATCGGGTCAGCGCCTCGATTTACTCAAACGTTCTGTGAAGTGGAACCTCGGAGCCTTGGTTTCAGGTGCTTTATTCATCTGCCTTTGGCGAGGGACGGGTTGGAGCCGTAGCAGGTAGTTGAGGTTATCTCTACGAGTCACCATAGTCATAGTACTTCGCCGTCTTGCGGACCAAGCTCCACCCCACTTCGGCCTCAGACCCCATATAGGGGCGGGCCGACATAGGCAGAGATTAAAATTCGAGCATAGGCTGTCATTTAGGGCGTATCCGCCAGTTTATTCAAGTAGCCTGAGGCCACCTTACTGATAATAAATCGATGCTTACCGGCAGCACTGGCCTCAATCTTTTCAACTTCATGGATCTCAACGGTGGTCTGCGATCCTAGCGTCTGGACAAATTTCAGGCGAATGGTGTCTTTAATGGGGTTGCTGAGCGATCGCCAGCACACCAGCCGCACCACCACATGAGCCAGCGTTTCTTGCACCACTTGATACTGAACGATTTCGGAAAAATCTCGAAAGAACTCACTCAGTTCTACCCCATTAATAATGCTTCCTGATGCACTGATAAAAACATCTCGCACCCGCCCCATCACAGGACCAATCGTTGCTGTGCCTTTTTCAGTGAAAGAGATCGGGGCGTCGATCAGATCACCGATACGATACCGAATCAACGGAAAATCTGGATTTCTTAGATTCGTCACCACCAGCTCAAACAGACCGTCAGGCCTCGGTAGAGCCTCTAGAAGAACGCCACGTTCACAGACATGGAGCTTTGAGTCGGGATAGGAAGCTGCAATCAAGCCCGCCTCAATGGTGCCGTATTCAATCGCAACTGAGCACCCCAAAACCGTCTCAATCAATTGTTTCTGATGCGGGAATAGCGGTTCACCGCCCACCATAACCAGCTTCAAGCCCCGAGGTGGAGATCGATCTTCGTTTGCTTTGGCGAGCAGATAGGCCAGGTTGGGCAGGGCATATAGAAATTCAATATGCTTTTGCTCGATCTGACCATACCAATCCCTCAAGCGGTCTCGATTAATGGAATAGACCGGGAACGCCATCTTATTGCGGATTTTTTCTGAAATTCGAACCTTGAGATATTTGAGCTTCCCCTCTAAGTCAGCCCCCTTAAACCGGGAATACCCCCACAGATTTGCGGTTTTATCCCAAACACCAATCCCCCAAAGCTGCTGGCAGTAATATTTATCCCTTTGGCTTTCGATATAGCCTCTGTTACCCCAATAACAGTCCATCGGAGTCCCCGTTGATCCGCTGGTTCCTGTCCAAAAACCTAGTGAACGCTGATCGGGAAGGAATAATTTTGGATCGGTCTGGATGGCTGATTTTTCTAGAAGGGGAACGGTCTGTGAAATATCGGCCAGTGAGCCAAAGGATTGGGGCAGTTCGTGTTGGGCCTGCAGATTTTGATAATAGGGAACCTTGAGACAGGCAAACTGCCACAGCTCATTAAATCGGGCCAGTTGATAGTCTGTGATTTCCTGGCGGAATTGAAGCTCAAATGCTTGCCTGTCCCGAAGGGCAGCTTCAACCTCTCTAAATCTTGAGAAGCGTTTAAAGTAGGCTCTCGCTAGCCCCCACATCGATAACGCTCAATCTTTAGAGTCATGGGTTTATTTCTTTGTCTGCTGTTTGTCTTGTCTCAGTTCTAGCATCATCTGACTGACTTTTTTCGATAGGCTTGCAGAAACATGAGTGCTAGGACCGCGACTTCTAGAATGGGCGACAGCGCCAGACCAAAGACGGCACCGGGCATTCCCTTGATTCTAATTAAGGCTAAGGTCAAAATTAGGGTGATCGGTGTGAAAAGACAGAAGGCTTGAAACACCTTTTGGGGCAGTTCTAGGGAACGCAGGGCACAGTTAAGCACCACCAGGATGCCTCCCAAGATGGGGCCAATGCCCAGCACCCAAATCAAAGGGGCATATTCTTGATAGTTGCCTTCGTAAAGCCACAGAACAATAGGCCGATGCAGCAGTCCTAACAAGAGCCAGGACACCGTGGGGCCGATAGTGAAGCAGGCGAGGGCAATCCGCACGGTTTGCATAAACTGAGGTTGTTCACGAACCTGGACTAATTTGGGTACCAGTAGACTGGATAGGGCAATATTGACTCGTGCGATCGGCATATTGAGATTCCTAAGGGCATTGAGGGCAGCGTTTGCCTCTAGACCACCCCAAGCGGTTAAGGCGAGAGCAAAGATATTTTCGGGCGCGATCATTAGCCCCTGAGTGGCAACGGACCAGCGCCCAAATTGCCAATGCTGCACAGAAACCTCACGGATGAGCGCCCTCTGTGCTGAAGCGACAAGATCGATCCGCAGCCGCGTCGCGAGCCATAATCCCACCACAAAACTACTGATGCCCATCACGTAAAATGCTGCAGCCGTGGAAAGCCACTGATGCTGATTCATCACAAATGCCCCCAGCAATATCAAGATTGTGAAGAGCGTCCCTGCGATCGCAGCTAGCTCCGGCTCCATCCGTACATAGCAAGCCTGACGCATCAGCCACAGGAGTAGGATAAATGGACCGCTAAGTGCGATCGCAATTAACGGGGCCACTAGGTACGGATTGGATCGTCTGATGCCCAGAGCAGCTAGGGCGCAGAGCAAACTGGCAGGAAGTGTTAAACCGAAGTGAACATAAAGCAGAGATCCCAAATACTCTGGCAGGCGCTCTTTGTAGTGACCGGGGCCAAAAACGAGCAAAGGTTCAATCAAGAAAGCGGTATGAAAAGAACCCACAAACCAAAACAACCCGTAGAAGAGGGTAAACGCGCCATAGTCTTGGGGCGTTAACCAGCGAGCCATTAAGATATTGAGAAAAAAGTTAGACAGCCCGAATAGACCTTTATCTAAAAGGGTCCAGCTTCCTTTCTTGACCCAGCGCCCTAGATTATTTCCCATTCAATGCCCGGTTATCCAATCCATGAGCGGGAAGAACCATGATGTTCTGCAATGATAGTGCCTTCTACATCAGTGATGGCCCCATGAGCGACCAAAGGCGTCTGCCCTGTTTGTAAAATGGCGCAGTCTCCATCTAGTGTTAAACCTTGCCCTAGGTCAATAGTAGATGTTCCTGAGAGTCGGACGGCAATGATATCCTCAGTCTGATCAGGGCTGTGAATGCAAAGTGAGATCGCACCTGCTGCCGCAGGTCGCAGCTCAACGATGGGGGTTGGAACCCGCCCCTGAGCGGGGAGTAAAATCCAGGCAAAAATAGCAGATTTCTGAATCTCGGCAGCATACACAGCAGTAGGACTAGGACGTTTCTGGTTATAGGTACCACTCCACCAACCTTGGACGGGATCCTCTTGACCCTGCACTAAACGGACGGACCAGGGATGCCCTGAACAGGGAATAATCCGCAGATTCCCTAACTCAGGATCCACAGATGTTGCAGAATCACCTTCTAAAATCACCTGACAGTCAGGGTGAAAATGCCAGAGCGGCTCAATTC
>JBAUJD010000624.1:0-9176 GCA_049683515.1 Thermosynechococcaceae cyanobacterium
AAGTACCCTAGCGTTCTGTTTTAAGGCGCATCTTTCCACTGTTCTGTGAGCTTGCGAAAGTTAAACTCAGGGGCTGCAGGATGACAGCTTGCACAGGTATTAACCGTGACGGCTTCAGCGAACTCTACACGGGGATGGAGAATTTTGAAGGGTCGCGACTGCCGAAACCGGAAAGGAATCTGCGCCTCTTTCGGCTCCGGTCGAGAATAGGTTTGTAGGTACTTCCAGGTCAGGCTCAATTCAGGGTTGACAAGCTTAGGGATGGTAACGCCGTAGTGTTCTTGATCAAGGAGTAACTTTTCCCAGGTTTGGCTGGGAAAAGTCTCTGGGGGCAGGGCAATATGGCAAGAGCTACACTGCTTGAGATAAACCTCTTGAGAAAGCTTGAGCGGAGCGGGAACCACATCAACGGTGCCGATTTCAGCGGCTGCACTCTGGGCAGCACCTTGGGCAAATAAATCTTGGGCGGCAGCGTTTTGAGACTGATTGAGTCCCCAACCCATCAGGCCGCTCCACACAATAATGATGAGGGTTAAAACCCATACTCGTCTCTGCCGCATATATATTGCCCTTCTTGCTACTTTCCCCGTGACGCCTATGATACCTCAGCCGTTCCGCGACCTCGGACTAAAATGACGGCTCGGTCGGTGGTGTTTGCGATCGCATCTGGTATGCTCCCCATCAGCACCTGTTTCCAGAGATGGACCTGACTGGCCCCCAGCACAATCACGTCAAACAGCACAATCACGTCAAAATGATACAGGCTTCAAGAATGGCAAAGCGCTGGGGAGCGATGCGAACTCTCAGATTTCAGCATCAAACGGCATAAAGGCATCGGCTCAGGCCAAAAGACACCGACCGGACAAAGACCGGGTTACTGTGAGAACAGTCGTTTTAATCGCAAATAGCATGACAACTGAGCAACTCAACACCCAGTACGGCATCGCCGGTCAGCTCAAGGTTATTGAAGGCAACGGTGGCTTCCCTAATATTGAAATCAATAATGGCAAAGCAAAGGCCTTAATCTCGGTGTATGGGGGCCAAATCCTGTCCTATCAGCCCACAAACGAAACCGAAGATCTGCTGTTTTTGAGTGCTCAAGCCTACTATCAGCAAGGCAAAGCAATTAAAGGCGGCGCACCGATTTGCTGGCCTTGGTTTGGTCCTGATCCAGAGGGATTGGGACGGGCCAGCCACGGTTTTGTTCGCAATCGGCTGTGGACGGTGATGGAGACCCACACTGCGAGCAATGGCGATACTATCGTTGTGCTTGGCGTTGTCAATACACCAGAAATTGAAGACATCTGGCCCCAGTCCTTTCAAGCCACCATCACGTTTACGGTGGGCGATACTCTGACGATTGATCTAACGACTAGAAATACCGGAGAGCAGGCCTTTTCGATTTCGCAGGCGCTGCATACCTATTTTAAGGTTGGCGATATTAATCAGGTTCAAGTGACGGGTTTAGAGGGCTGTGACTATCTCGATAAGGTCGATGGCGGTCAGCAAAAGTCTCAAACGGGGGCGGTGGTATTTTCAGAGGAGTGCGATCGCATCTATAAAAAACCAGCCTCCAAGCTAGTAATCACCGATCCTGCCTTCAACCGAAAGATTCACATTGACGCCAAGGGCAGCAAAACCGCAGTGGTCTGGAACCCGTGGGCAGAAATCGCTGCTGGCATGGCCGATCTAGGCGATACCGATTACCAGCGCTTTCTTTGTGTTGAAACAGCGAATGCCGCCGATGACATCATTGAAGTGTTGCCGGGGCAAGCCTTTCAGCTCCAGGCTCAATACGCCATTGAGCGATCATAGACACGACCTGGACAGACCCGCCGCCATTGTCTTGAACGGTATCTTTGAGCCGATTCATGGGGGTTACTCCTGTTGTGTGCCATGCACATCTCCCCTTAGGCCGCGTCGTCGTGGGCAAAGCGGTGATACAGAAAGTCGAGGGCGTAGTTGCGGAGTTCGTAGTATTGCGGGTCTTCCATGATTTGAGTGCGATCGCGCGGCCTAGGGAAAGGGATCGTCATAATTTCGCCAATGGTGGCAGAGGGGCCATTGGTCATCATCACGAGGCGATCGGCGAGAAATAGGGCTTCATCAATGTCGTGGGTAATCATCAGCACCGTGCAGCGATGATCATTCCAAATTTTGAGTAGCTCTTCTTGCAGCTCTTCTTTCGTAATAGCATCCAGTGCCCCGAAGGGTTCGTCTAAAATCATCACCTCTGGTCGAATCGCTAGGGCACGAGCAATAGAAACGCGCTGCTTCATTCCGCCCGAAAGCTGATCAGGCTTTTTGTCTGCCGCTTCAGTCAGCCCCACCATCGCTAAGTGTTCACGGACAATCGCTCGCTTTTCTGCGGTGAGCTTGCGCGGGAAAACTTTATTAACGGCAAGATAGACATTCTCGAAGGCGGTCAGCCAGGGCAGCAGGGCGTAACTCTGGAACACCACCATGCGATCGGGTCCGGGCTTGACGATGGGCTGACCTTTGAGGCGGACTGAACCGGAGGTAGGGGTGTTAAAGCCAGACACCATATCCAAGAGGGTCGATTTACCACAGCCGGAGTGACCAATCACGCAAATAAACTCTCCCTCAGAGATATTGAGGTTGACATCCTCTAGAACGGGGTATGGTCCTTTTGCCGTGGGATAGACTTTTGATAAATTTTCAATGGCTAAAAATGGCTCGTTTTGAACGGGGCTGGCGGCAGTCCGGGGCATCGTCAATGAATTAGAGTGTGAAGCTGTCATGGTTAAATCTCGTATTTAATAATAGGTGAATATAATTGATGGTCTAGACGATCAGATAGGGGCTTGGCGCTGGCCCCTTAAATCCCCCAGAATGGGGGACTTTGAGTACTTACACCGCGAACTAGGCCGCTACGGGGCGGGCATCGAGGATAATATCGGCCATTGTGAAGTCACGCTTGATCTCGACATGGTTTAGGTAGTCAATGGGATCATCAGCGGTAAAGGTGGTGCCATCAAACAATTGAATCGGTTGACGAGAGTAACTAATCTCGAGACCCAATTCTCGTGCGGCATTACTAAAGACACCAATACGACACAGCCGTTCTAGAATCTCCACCCAGTTACGCGGAAACGGCGTATCTCCCCAGCGGGCTAACTCAACCATGTGCCAGAGCTGTTCGGTACGGCTGGGCCGGTTGTACTGATCGCCATAGAATAAGTGGTGCGAATAACGCATCGACGCGGTATCGGGTCGGTTGAGTTGAATATACTTCTCAGGCATACCGAGGTATTCTCGTCCAGCCAGAATCTGACAAATCTCAGCCGCATTGCTGGGATCCGCGCAGTATTGGCAAGCTTCCAGGAGTGCCTTCACCAAGGCAATATGCGTATTGGGGTAAGCATTGGCCCAGTCCTCTCGAACCCCCAAAACTTTACCGGGATGGTTAGACCAGACCTCCATGTCAGTGGCGATAATGGCCCCGGTCCCCTCTATCTCAGCGCGCAGATTCCAAGGATCGCCGATGCAGAATCCATCGATTGTACCCGCCTTGAGATCCGCCACCATCTGAGCGGGGGGGATGGTCTTGAGGCTGACATCTCGGTCGGGGTCAATACCCCCGGCAGCTAACCAGTAGCGCAGCAGCAGATTATGCATCGAAGAACGGTGGACAATGCCCAAACGGTGGGGGCGATCGCTCGTCTTTTTCAAATAGGCCCGAAAGTCATCTAGCGTTTTCACCCCTTGGTCAACAAAGCGCTTACTAATGGTGATCGCATTGCCGTTGCGAGTCATGGTCAACGCCGTCACCATCGGCACGGGGGGCTTATCCCGCGCCCCCAAGCTCAGCCACAACGGCATCCCGGAGGGCATTTGGGCGGCATCGATAAAGCCGCCGCGCATGCCGTCGGTGATACCTCGCCAACTGGTTTCGCGTACGAGGGTCACTTCATCGAGGCCGTGCTTGGTGAATAGGCCCTTCTCTTTTGCGATCGCCAACGGCGCACAGGCTACTAAGGGCACAAAGCCCAGATCTAGATTCACTTTTTCTAAACCATGACGGGCCACGACGGCCACAGATCTGGCTCGCAGTTTCTTAATCTTCTTTTGCTGATTGAGAAAATAAATGATTTCGCTCCGCAGACTGTAATAGCTCGGATGCTCCACCACCTCTAAGCGCTTCCGAGGCCGGGGAATATCCACCTCTAAAATTTGACCGATGTTGGATCCTGGCCCATTGGTGAGCATCACAATCCGATCCGAGAGCAGTACCGCTTCATCGACATCGTGGGTGACCATCACCGCCGTGACTTGGTACTCCTCACACATTTGCATGAGTTTTTCCTGCAGGTTGCCCCGCGTCAGGGCATCGAGCGCCCCGAAGGGTTCATCGAGCAGCAGCAGTTTGGGTTTAATGGCGAGGGCACGGGCTATAGCCACCCGTTGCTTCTGTCCCCCAGAGAGCATTGCGGGTCTTTTATCAGCGTGGGGCTTCAGGCCCACCATTTGAATATGGTCTTCAATGACGCTGTTCCGTTCGCTTTTGGGCAGTTCACCCATGACCTGATTGACGGCCAGACCAATATTTTGGCGCACGGTCAACCAAGGCAGCAACGAGTAGTTTTGAAAGACGACCATCTTGTCGGGACCGGGTTTCGTGATCCGTTGGCCTTCGAGGGTAACCACGCCTTCACTGGGTAAATCAAGGCCCGCCACCATATTTAAGAGCGTAGATTTGCCACAGCCAGAGTGGCCGATGAGGGAGACAAATTCACCCGTTTGAATTTTTAAGTCGATTCCTTTCAGGGCTAGGTATTGTCCGCCCTTTTCAAGATCAAAGACCTTTTCAATTTGATCGACGGCAACTAATACAGACATATAAAAACCTCATGAAAAATAAGAACTAAGAGGATGTCTAAACATGGGCGAAGATTCTGCATTGGCCCCCTAAATCCCCCACTGGTGGGGGACTTTGAGCTTCATACTTCGTACCTCTCTTGTCAGAACCAACTCCATCCGTCAGTTCGAGAGTGATACGACTCTCCCCCCAGAATTGGGGGGTTGGGGGGGCCAATGCAGAGTTAAATGCTTTTCACACTAAGGGTTATAAACGAATGGCACTGAAATAAGGATGGTGAGCGGTGCTCACCCTACGAGATTTCTGGAGTGGAAACCCACGCCGCTTACTTCCCGCCACCCGGAGCGATGACCGTTTGCAGATAGGCGATGGCGCGATCGAGGAATAAACCCACCGCTCCGATATAGACCACTGCCAATAAAATTTCGCTGACGTAGTTTTGCTGATAGGCATCCCAGATAAAGAAGCCGATGCCCACGATGCCCGACATCACAATCTCTGCTGCAATAATTGCCAGCCAAGCCAAGCCGATCGCAATTCGCAACCCCGTAAAAATATAGGGGAGTGCCGACGGAATAATCACCTTAATGAAAAACTCTTTGCGAGAGAGCTGCAGCACGCGACCGACGTTGATATAGTCTGCCGGCACCTGGCGCACGCCTTCGGCGGTATTGATCAAAATCGGCCAAATCGAGGTAATGAAAATCACGAAGATGGCTGCAGGTTGGTTTTGCTGGAGTGCTACCAATGCAATGGGGACCCACGCCAGGGGAGCCACCATTCGCAAAAACTGAAAGATGGGGTCAAGCGCTTTATTGAGGATGGGGCTAACGCCGACCAGCAGCCCTGTACTAATGCCCACTAGTGCGGCCAGCGAGTATCCTTGAGCCACTCGGCCCAGGCTAGCTAGGGTTTGCCAGAAGAGTCCTTTATCTAGGCCACCGCGATCGTAGAAGGGGTATAGCAACAGTTCTCGGGTGCGCGGTTCTGTCCAAATACTGAGGGGACCGGGTAGTCGAGTCAATCCAGACCAGGAGATGAGCTGCCAGAGCGTCAGGAACCCTAAAATGCCGATCAGGGGCGGCAAAATCTCCTTAGAATTTTTACGCCAGAAGGTTTGCACAGGGTTCGTCGGCCTAGATTTTTTGAGATTAGCGCTAATGGTCATCGGTTAAGTCCTCTCATTGAAACGACGGGGAAGCAATAGGGATATGAAGATTTGGCGTCAGACAGTGTTATTAAGGAAGGCTTGAGAATGAGCATGGATTCTGAATTTGCCCCCTAAATCCCCCATTCTGGGGGACTTTAAGGGCTTGTTTTACCAACGCCTTCGATGCTGGAGAACTGAATATAAACCAGGAATATTTGAAAAAAGTTGATTAGCAATGAAGGTGAAACGTTTGATTTGAATTTCTTTGAACTCCAGCATAATAAGGAGGTCAAAGTCCCCCACCAGTGGGGGATTTAGGGGGCGAACGCAGAATTGACACAATATTGCACAACCTTTTGCCAGCAGTATCAGAGGTAGGGCCAGTGCAAAGCGGGCTGCGGCTTTCCTATAAACCCTCTTTAGATGCGCTTAATCTTGAGGCTATCGAGATACGCCTGGGGATTTTCGGGGTCAAACTTGATGCCATCAAAGAAGGTCTCGACGCCGCGAGAGGTGCTAGTGGGAATATCCGCTTCTGCAATGCCTGCTTCTTTTGCGGCTTCTTTCCAAAGGTCTTCGCGGTTGACGGCATCAATAATCTTTTTGACTTGATCTAGATCATTGAGCTTGCCTTTATGGAAACCCCAGCGCAGGCTTTCGGTCAAGAACCACAGGTCATGACTCTTATAGGGATAGGAAATACTGTTGCCGTCGGGATCTTTCCAGTACAGCGGCCCCATATTGAAGTCATCAACGGCGGGTTTGCCGTCGCCCATTTCGTACTTACCGGCGTAGGGCGGCTCTAGGATCGGGGCTGGTACATTGAAGTAGCTCCGCCCGGAGACAATTTTCACCAGTTCAGCCCGGTTTTCGGGCTTGTCACACCACTGCTGCGCTTCCATAACAGCTTTGAGGACTGCTTTGGTCGCTTTGGGGTTTTTATCGACCCAATCTGCCCGGATCGCTAAATATTCTTCAGGGTGATACTTCCACATTTGAGCGGTGAGCGCGGACATAAAACCAATCTTGTCGGCCACAATTCGGTAGGGCCAAGGGTCGCCCGTACTGAAGGCATCCATGCTGCCATTTCGCATCCCCTGGACTGTTTCTGCAGGTGGAACGGCAAGCAGGTCAATATCTTTATCAGGATCTACACCCCCGGCGGCAAACCAGTAGCGAATCCAGAAGTCTTGGTTGACGTTGGGGAAGGTATGAGCTGCCTTGAATTTACGGCCATTGGTGGCCTGAAAGTTCTTGATGTATTCCGCTGCTTTGCTGACGTCTAGCTCTAACCCTTTACCCTGATGGATTCCGGCAATAGCAATGCCGTTCCCCTGGGTATTGAGTTGGGCCAACAAGTACATCGGCACTTTTTTACCGTCGGTAATAATGCCCTCACTCAACAGATGAGGCATGGGCATTTGCCACTGACCTCCGTCAATGCCGCCGCCTGCCGAACCGATGGTGACGTTATCTCGCGCAGAGGCCCAGTTCGCTTGCTTTGAGACTTCAGCACCGGTGAGGCCGTACTTGGCAAAGAACCCTTTCTCTTTGGCAATGATTAAAGGAGCTGATTCCACGATGGGAATGTAGCCTAACTTCACTGTGGTGACTTCTGGGGCTTCGCCAGCGGCCACCGCCCCTGGCGTGGCCTGGGTGCTGGTATCAGTATCGGAGGGTGGATTCCCACACGCCTTCAAAAGTAGGGAGCCAGCGGTGGCGCTTCCTGCTGTAACTAAAAATTGACGACGTGAATAGTGCGATCGCATAGACGAAAAACCTTATTTAAAGAAACAGCGTTCTGGCAACACCGCAGCAAGAGCAGTGACGATGTAGACAGCAGTGGCATCAAGCAATGGGCGGAAATGAACTGCGGCATCACAAAAAACAAATCAGTATTCTTTATGATTTCGTAGCTGCGCCTTGACAAAAAAAAGCGTTTTATCTTTAGGCTTTCCTAAAATATCGCGATAAAAACACGTGTTTTAGCAAGGAATTTACTAATCTAAACAATACAGCAAAGGGTAAATAAGTGAATTACAATCTTTTTTACTGAATTCATAGATATAAGTAAATAATAAAAATATCTTATCAATGACTCGTCTTTACCAATAGGAATAGAAAAGAGAGAGTGGCTGAAAGATTCTTTCAGCAAGAGATGCAGGGATCCTTTGGCTTTTCTGTTGAGAAAAGCTATGCTTTTTGAAAACTCCATAAATAAATTCAACTCTAGAGATAAAGTATTGACATTTTACAAGGTACTTGTTCTGTGACCAAGATTAGGAACAGCAGTTTATACGTTGTGTTCCGATTCATGTGAGGAAAATTTGTTGAATATGTTGAAAAAGTCACTGCTTCTAAAGCCAGCTCTGTGGAGCCTCATGCTCCTTGCCCCCTCGACGGCAGTTGCCGTTGAAGCTCAGAACGACCTTGTCGGTCAAGATATGGTTGGGCAACTAAGCGCTGATGTCACTCATGAAGTTCCTGCAATAGAGGCTCTATCCCCCCTAACGGTGGCAGATTCATCCATTGCAGAGTCCGGCTCAGTAGAGCCAAGTCTGGCTCAGCCAGACCTTAACGTCACCAGCTTGGATGCAATTGAATCTGATGCAGATAGTCTCGGTCAGGTCACGTCAGTCTCTCAGCTATCGGACGTGCGACCTACTGACTGGGCCTTCCAGGCGCTGCAGTCTCTGGTTGAGCGCTATGGCTGTATTGCCGGTTACCCCAACGGCACCTTCCGGGGCAATCGCTCGGCTACTCGTTACGAAATGGCGGCGGCATTGAACGCTTGTCTGGACCAGATTAGCGATCGCTTTGCCTCTAAAGCCGATCTCGATGCCGTCAAAGCCCTGCAAGATGAATTTGCCGCTGAACTGGCGACCCTGCGCGGTCGAGTCGATGGCCTAGAAAGCCGAGTTGCCACCGTTGAAGCCCAGCAGTTTTCCACTACCACCAAGCTTAATGCTGAAGTCCTTTTTGTTGCGGGCTATGCCTTTGATAACAATGATGGTCCGCTAGATACGGATGCATCTGGTACAGATCGTGCCTTTTTGTCGAATCGAGTCCGTCTGGCCTTTGACACCAGTTTTAATGGACAAGATCGGTTACGGGTGCGTCTCCAGTCTGCGAACATTACGCCGGGCAATAACTTTACCGGAACTCGACTGGCTCGGTATGCCTTTG
>JBAUJD010000625.1:0-1823 GCA_049683515.1 Thermosynechococcaceae cyanobacterium
GCTAATCCAGGCGGCGCAAAAACAATATCCCAGCTTTGCCGTTCAATCTGCTGAATCGCTTGTCGCTCATTTAAGGCTGGCTCTATCTCAATGAGACTCTTGAGACTCCCTTCGAGGTGCGTTTTAAGATCTTCAAACTGATCAAGAGATTGCTGTCCCTCACCATAGCTGACGATACCAATCGTCAGACGTGTTTGCGTCTTTGGCCCCGTAGAACCACAGGCTGATAGCAACACTGCAACCAGAGAGCAGACCAGGAATAAACGGCGCGACAACAGCATCTCAAATCAAGTCACATAAACAGTTCGGCCTAGTGATGGCCGACGCTAGTGTAGCTCGATACTTCTGTGCAGGTTGCGAAATTATGCAGAAAGTTACGAAAGACGTGCGACTCAAACTGCAGACATCTGCTCTGTTGACGCTACATCGTCTATTTTATAGACGTGCCCAGGATCATAAATCTACAACAAAGCTCAGGAGTAGAGGCTTCTGCTCTACACTTTGACTAGGGTTTTAGGCTCATCAAAATTGTTGAAGTACTAAGGGGTAGCCCTTAGTTGATCACAGGGCATGGAGAATCAGGAATGCTAAAGAATTTCAAGTTAGGGATGAAGCTTAACCTCATCCTGTTCGTTATTTTCATTGTGATTGTGATCGCTAACGGCTTAATTCTCTCTAATGTGCTGCAAGCCAATGCTGAACAGGAAGTGACTCGCAAGGCACTAGTTCTCATTGAAACAATGGATTCTGTCCGCGACTACACTCGCCTGCAGGTCAATCCAGAATTGGCAGATCGCCTGGAAACAGAAGATCAGTTCTTGCCTCAAACGGTTCCTGGTTATTCGGCCCGTGAAGTATTTGAGTATTTGCGTAAACGGGATGCCTATAATGATTTCTTCTATAAAGAAGCGACTCTCAACCCCACCAATTTACGCGACAAGACAGATAAATTTGAAGCTGGTATCGTTGAGACCTTTCGTAAAGACCCTAACCTGAAAACACAATCAGGCTTTCGCTCTCTTCCTAGCGGTGACTTATATTATGTGGCTCGCCCCATTGCCATCAAACAAGAAAGCTGCCTGCGCTGCCACAGCACCCCCGAAGCGGCACCCAAGAGCCAACTGGCAACCTACGGTCGAGAGAATGGCTTTGGCTGGAAGCTCAATGAAATTGTCGGTGCCCAAACCATCTCAGTCCCTGCGGGACAGGTACTTGCCGATGCCCGTAAACTTCAGTTTTTGGTCATTGGAATTCTTGCCATCGGCTTCTTGATTGCGGTGGTAGCCCTCAACCTATTTTTGAACTTTGCGGTGGTCTCTCCCATTAAAGAAATGGCGAACTGGTCACGGGAGGTGAGTACGGGCAATCTCAACTCTGACTATGAGCATGATGCCAACGATGAAATTGGCATCCTGGCAGCTTCGATGAATCGCCTCAAGGTAAGTATGGAAATGGCGATGAATATGCTCAAGCAGAATCCGCCCTCTTGATCGAGTCCTGCACTGTCAGAAACGATGAAAGCGCGGTGACGGGGAACTGCTGCAGCGACAGCAAGCGGCGCAGCAGGCGCTCTTTAAACTAGGGGTAACCTTTGGCGTTCATGGTGACAACCAGGGCAGTGAGCGAATTTTTCCCGAGCAGTAGGTCATACAAAAGCGTTCCGCAGGATTGACTCTAGATTCAATCAATGAGGCCTACATAGTATCCATCAAGGGGTGGAGTATTGCTTCTGTCTCAAAGCTTCAGTATTTTAGGGCTTTTCCTAGTGATCCAGAGTCTTGGAACCTTAATGGAAGAATAGAGGACTATTGTTTTAACTATAT
>JBAUJD010000626.1:0-2259 GCA_049683515.1 Thermosynechococcaceae cyanobacterium
GTGCCCAAGCCTGCACTCGAAATCCAGCGGCGCGGACCATTCTTTAAGAACTGAGCTGCCCACATCTGATGCTGGCCCACATCAGTGGTGTAGAACGCATCCGGAGCCTGACGCGCCAGCTCTACAATCACTTCCTGGGGTGAAAGTTTTCCTTCAGGAGTCGGCACCTGCAGCGGATAGGTGTGTCGCCAGCGATCAATGCGCGATCGCCAAGCCTGGGTCTTTTCCCCCGAAACCTCTGACTGCTTCGCCACCGCTAGCAATTCAGCGAGGACCGGCTTCACGCTCCCGACGATGGGAACCTCTGGGGCGCGGTTCTTGCCCACCTCTGCAGGATCAATATCAATGTGAATCACCTTAGCGCGAGAGGCGAACTGATCCAGCTTGCCGGTGACTCGATCATCAAACCTTGCCCCCACCGCAATCAGCAGATCGCACTCACTCACGGCAAAGTTGGCATAGGCCGTGCCGTGCATCCCCAGCATCCCCACAGCTAGCGGATGGCTCTCATCAAAGGCACCTTTGCCCATCAGCGTTGTGGTCACCGGGATCTGAAACCATTCAGCCAGCGCTTGGATTTCAGGATGAGCATTGGAGGTAATTGCGCCGCCTCCTACATAGAGCAGAGGTTTAGCAGATTGCTCAATTAGATCAATGGCCTGCTTGAACTGCCGGGGATTGCCCTTAACGGTGGGGCGGTAGCCTGACAAATGAACCGCCCCTGGATCAACCGGAACATAATCACATTCCTCGGTGCCTACATCTTTGGGAACATCAATGAGGACCGGCCCTGGCCGCCCGGTCCCGGCAATATGGAACGCCTCTGCCACACACTGGGCCATCTGGGCCGGGTCGCGCACCACATAGGAATGCTTCACAATGGGGAGGGTAATGCCAAAAATATCGATTTCTTGAAAGGCATCGCTACCGATCGCAGCCCGAGTGACCTGCCCCGTGATCACCACCATCGGAATGGAGTCGAGGTGAGCCGTCGCAATGCCCGTCACCAGATTTGTGGCCCCTGGACCAGAGGTACCAAAGCAGACCCCCACCTCTCCTGTGGCCCGCGCATAACCATCAGCGGCATGGGAGGCCGACTGCTCGTGGCGGACCAAAATATGCTGAATATCGCCGCGCTCTTCGGCCCGATAGATCTCATCATAGATCGGCAGAATCGCGCCACCTGGATAGCCAAAAATATGCTTGACGCCGTGGCGCTTCAAACTGTCAATTAATGCAAACGCTCCAGTGGCACGCACGGGGAAACCTCATCAGTGAACGATTGAAAATAGAATACGGGTCGCAAGTCCAGATTAATCCTTTAGTTTAGCGGTCTGCATTAATCCCTGTCGATATTCTAGACCCTCTACTTTCTGAAGAGAGTCTTAAATTGCATCTTCTAGAACTTTATGGGTGCTCCGCCAGGTCCAAACCCCGGCTACAAGAACGCTGATGCCCATGCCGATCAATACTTTACGCAATGCCTGCTCAGGATCGCTGTCTACCAAGTCAATGAGTAAGCCTGTGATCGCCAGCGGGAAACACAGCGCAATATTGACCATGTTGTTCTGGAAACCAAACACCTTGCCTCTCATGTCAGGGGGCGTTTGTTCTTGAATCAGAGTCTGCATCGGCACGCCCACCAGCGACGCCCCCAACCCCAGCAGAAAGCTCAGAGCCAAACCAAGGCCAATGCTAATGGTATTGGGATCGTCATTGAGGGCCGTCCGCAGCAGTGAGAAGATCATGAGTACAGATCCCATGCTAATGAATCCGATTAGCGGCAGGGGTAGATGATGAAATCGCTTACCCCACTGCCCCAAAATGCCAGCACCTTGAACAAGGCCGACACCGGCGGCTGCCAACAGAAAGCCCACCTCGCTTTTTTGGGTAAACCCAATTTTTTCGGCAAGGGGGAATGCCAGAATTGCGAGGGCTGCGAAGACGCAGTACACAACGGTCAACTGCAGCATGGCGTTACCTAGCAATTTATTTTTTCTTAAATACTGAAACCCTAACTTCAAGTCACTCCAGGGATTGAGGGCGGCAGCATGAGTTTCCTTTTTCTCCTGCATTTGCAAAGTCACTAGCAGAGCTGCAGAGAGAAGGTACAACCCCCCCACCAAAAAAGCGCCACCGAGATTGACGCCGCCCCACTGGCTGGCCCACTGAATCAAAAAACTACCGCTGGCAAATCCTACGACCAACGATCCCATCATGGTGGTGGTAAAGAGGGCGATCGCAGGCATCAAAAGCTGC
>JBAUJD010000627.1:0-6069 GCA_049683515.1 Thermosynechococcaceae cyanobacterium
AGCGACAGGAGCAGCCGGAGGAGCCATCGAGATAGCTGGTGGAGGGGATTGCTTTGAGGGCGTCAATAACGAGAGCCATTGTTCTATGGTTTGGGGACGGTCGGCGGCCTTGATCTCCATGCCGGCAAGAATAGCCTGTTCGGTTGCGGCGCTGAGCTGAGGGCAAAGTTGCCGAGGGTGAGATAGTGGATTTTGCTCACGGGCCAACGCTGAGACGGGTCGATGCCCCGTGACGAGGGTATACAGAGAAGCGGCCAGAGCATAAACATCTGCAGCAGGGGTTAATCCCTGCTGGGGTCGGTACTGTTCGGGGGAGATGTATCCCTCCAAGCTCGGACTGGGTGCACCCGGCGTGAGTTCACGCTCTAGACCCAGATCTGTGAGTATGATCTGATGATCTTGAGATCGCAACACAAAAGCCTCAGGGTTGAGGTTGCCATGGAGGCAATGATGCTGATGTAGTCGGGTGACGGCAGCGGCTGCTTGACGGAGGTAGTCAAGGGATTGTTGCTCTGGGATGGCTTTTTTAAGGGCAACTTGACCTAAGGATGCCCCGGCAGCATAGTCTGTCACCATGAAGGGCAGATCTAGCTCTATAAAGAGGTCATTCACGTGGATGAGGTGGGAGTGGTAAACCTTGGCCCTCTTTTGAGCACTGGCAATGAAGCGTTGGATAATGGTTGCGCGGTTGGCCTGCAGTTCAGGGCGATCGCAAAGGGTTTGAATGGCAACCGTTTGGTCAAGGCCACGGTGAGTGGCTTGATAGGTGAGGGTGTAATCAACCCGACAAAGAATTTGATCGAGGCGATACTTACCTTGCTGGAGGCTGGTCCCGAGGGCAAGAGCAGAGGGAGCAAGTTCAGGGCTCATCGGTTAACAAAGGGTGAGGTGAGGGTGCCCAGCCGCAATAGATCAATAAGAGTTGATCCACTCAAGATCGTGTCGATCTGAGAGACACAGCTGAGACGCAAAACGCCACGGGTCTGCGTTTAAGAACACATGCTAGCAGACTTGTGTCAATCCCTTTGTGATCTTGCGAGTCTCTTTTGTAAATAAAAAATCTCTGTAAGGGCGGCATGAGTTTGGTTGGCCCTTTCTTTGAGATTTATGTCTCTGTTGCTTCTCCCACAACAGCTAGAGCCACAATCACTGTCATGAAGCTTCAGGACGCTTAGGAAGGTATCCCGATAGTAAACAGTCTGTTCCTAGGGTTTGCCAGCGAACTCGGTCTAAAACGATTGCTTCGGTCATTTGATTGAGGTTCAGTTCTCCGACAGGGGAGGGTGCACCTTGACCACCCACAATTTTAGGGGCAATAAAAGCGAGTAGTTTTTGGATTGCGCCCGTTGCAATAGCAGGAGCCGACAGCGTCCCACCGCACTCCCATAAAACAGACAAAATCTCATATTGATGGAGGTGCAGCATCGCATTGAGGGGCGTTAAATGCTCAAGACTCACCACCTCTACCCCTTGATCGACTAAATAGCGCTGTAGCTCAGGATTCGGATCCCCCTCCGTTAATACGAGGGTCGGGGCTTCGTCAATGGCCCATAAACGCGCTGTTCTGGGCAGATCAAGGGTACGAGTCATAACCACCCTGAGAGGGTTAGGAGTATCGCCTGCAACATGATTGGTGAGGCGGGGATTATCATGGCGGACCGTATTGCCGCCCACAATCACAGCATCACAGGTAGACCGGAGCTTGTGAACATAGGTGCGGGCCGCCTCTTGGGTCACCCAAGCGCTGTGCCCTTTTGACGTTGCAATTTTGCCATCAAGGGTCATGGCATATTTCAAAATGCCGAAGGGGCGCTGATATAGTACCCGATGCACAAAGGCCTCATTCATTTCTTGGCAGGCTTGCTCTTCCACCCCCACAATCACTTCGATATCAGCCGCTCGCAGACGAGCAATACCGGCACCAGAAACCCGCTGATCGGGATCGACCATGCCCACAACGACCCGACTTACCTGCGCCTTAATCAGTGCTTCAGTACAGGGCGGCGTCCGTCCAAAATGATTGCAGGGTTCTAGACTCACGTAGGCGGTTGCACCCGCCGCCTGATCCCCCGCGGCTCGGAGTGCAAACACCTCAGCATGGGGTTCACCCGCTTTGGGATGGAAGCCTTCTCCTATAATCTGATCACCCTGGGCAATGACGCACCCCACCAAGGGATTGGGCGACGTTCGGCCTGCGGCCTGCTGGGCTAACGTTAAACACCGTCGCATCATGATCTGATGTAGTTCTAAGTCAGTGGTGCTTGCTGCTGTCTCAAACCCCTCTGGCTGAATATCCTTCACGTACGCGCCCCATCGACTTGATTGTGCGACTGTTCACCAGCCTCTTTTGAATTCTAATGCAAGAATCGCCCTGGACTTCTACTCTAGGACAACGCACACTAGTGCTGAGGTTCTTGAAGGTCAAACCATCGCCAATGGTCGCCAATAGTCGTCTAACATTATGGGTCTCTTTAGTGACTCTGGCATTTGCCTATGGCCTGCTGGGTTGGCAGATCTCTGCTTATCATGTCTTTTTGGCGGTTGTCACCATCTTCGCCGTGTGTCTCTTTACGATTCTGCTGCTGTGGGGGGGAGGGCTGGCAAGTCGAATGATGCGAATTGGACCCCGTAGTGTCTTACTCATGTTGGTGATTAGCTTAACCATCACGCTGGCAGTGGCAACCCCCACCCTCTTTACATTGCTGCTCATTCTGCTGGCGACCCAACTGCTGGCCCGACTAGAATTTCAAACCGCTGGCTTTAACCGTTTTGTGACGATGGGCATGCTGTCGTCAGTCTCTTGTATCGCCCTGAGTTGCGGTTGGTTGATTGGTCGTAGCCTATACCCGAGTAATTCTCTTTGGTTGAGCTGGCAAGGGTTGCCTTTTGTGTAACAAAGGTCGTCAACGACGGTATGCCGTTTAAATGGAGCGGGGAAGCAAAACTTGCTTCCCCGCTTGATGAGTAGAACTCAGATGCTACTAAGGCTTGATTTTAAAGAAGTGAAACGTAAAGGGTCTTTCAGTAAATGGCTTATTTAAAGCCGACTGCTGCTTGCCATACAAACGCCAATAAGAAAAAGAACAAGGGAATGACTGGCATCACGTCTATGACGGGGGTAAAGGCAGAGAAGGCTTCAGGTAATTTGGCCACCAGCAGGGCTGCTTCCATCGAATTTTCCTTTCAACACAGCTTGTTTAATCGATATGTATCTTAACACGCAACGGGGGCTGAAATTGAGCTGGTGATTATGTCTTCTGATCGATCTGCTCTAGGAGTTGATGAATTAATGCCGCATCCTCTGGCTCTGGATTCATCTCTAGATATTCGGTGAGGTCTTGGCGGGCGGCAAGCCACTGCCCCAAACGATAGTAGAGGATGCCGCGATCGCGGAGATCGGCGCTGTGGGGATCAATTAACAGAATCCGTTCAGAGGCTGCCAAGCACTGGGGGAGCTGGTTTTGGTGGAGATAAATCTGCTTGAGATTTAAAAGCATCCGTATTAACAGTTGCTGCGGGGTGACAGCCTCGGTAAATCTTGCCTGCATCTCTACCGGCTGACCATAAATTTGAGCAAGGCGATCTTGGCAGTCCTGGGCAAATAGAATCTCGCCGCCATGAAACGGATCGACGTAGAAATCAATGTCTGCCCGGTCGGGTTGAATGAGAAAATGACCTGGGAAGTTAATTCCCACCATCGGAAAGCCAATCCGACGGGCAACCTCTAGATACACCAGCGACAGAGTAATCGGGATGCCTGTGCGCCGATCAAGGACGTCATTAAGAAAGCTGTTGCGGGGATCGTAATAATCTTTTGGGTTGCCGCGATAGCCTAAGTCTTCAAATAAATAGCGGTTCAACGCCTGAACGACGCGCAGCGGATAGTCAACGTCGGGCAACTGTTCTTTGGCCTGATGTGCCATCGTATCTAGGATGTTGAGATAGACGGTAACTTCGAGTTCTGGATATTCTTCTTGGGCAATGTAGAGCGCGGCCTCAGCGAGATTCAGGACGGGAGCCTGCAGAAGTTGATAAAGATGCTGGCGGGCAGGGGGAAAACGCATAGGGACAGGGAAGCAGGACTAAGATTGATTGGATTGATTGTGACTCATTCGTTGATGCTATGTCTTGCCCACAAACCTTCTCGTTCATTCTCGTTGAACCAAACAACGCCAGCAATATTGGTGCTGCAGCTCGTGCCATGAATACGATGGGCCATTTTGATCTGCGGTTGGTTCGCCCCCAAGCCGATCATCTCGGCGGCAAAGCAAAGGCTCTTGCTCATGGTTCACAGCACATCTTAGAGCGTGCTCAAGTCTATGACGATCTTGCGGATGCACTCCAGGATGTAGATTTTTCCTGCGCCACCACTGCTCGACATCGACTCCAGAAGCATTCCTATTTATCGGTTCGAGAGCTGCCGATGCGGCTCAGTGAGAAAGCCAGTAGCATCGAAAAGGTGGCTATTGTCTTTGGGTCTGAAACCACGGGGCTGGGCCGAGAGGATATTGAACGGTGCGATTTGCTCACAACCATTCCTCAATATGATTTACAGCCATCGCTTAATCTTGCCCAGGCGGTGATGGTGTATTGCTTTGTTCTCTCTCAGGGGCAAACGACGGTTCAGACTACAGATCATCGCTTGAATCGCGATCAGATGCCCGTGCTGCAATATGCCAGCCTCAAGTCTGCCGCTTTGAAGTTGATGGCGCGAATTGGGGTGTCACAACGCAATCAAAACTATGTGGTTAAGGCTTTAGCGCGTCTGGGGTATGAAGATCTTTACCTATTACAAAACATTCGCTCTAGCGTCGATCGCTTGCTGGATAAGCTAGAGGAAAAAGGTGGTAAGACCTATTGATCTCGGTGTTTTTAGGAGGGGGTGATGCTTTAGAACTACACAATCTAAGGATTCACCTACTCATAAGAGGCACCTTAGCAACGGTGAAACGACTCAATTCTATAATTCTCGTGAAACCCTGGGACGATTACTGTTTTTCTGGTAATAAAAGCTACATTTTGAATGCCACACCTAGCTCAGACTAAAGTTAGTAAACTCCTGACCAAAGTCGCCATTCAACCGATGGCTACCCCTGAGTCCGTTTTAATCTATCGATTTACCTAGCCAACGTCAGTAGAGCCACAAACTTAAGGAACCACCTACCCCCTAGGGAAAATGTGAAGGCATGGCTGACCAGACATTCCCAGTAACGTATTCAACCCTAGCCTGTGATGCGATCGCAGGCAGGGTGTTGTCCATGTACGACATTAACGAAGTTGTAAGCTGTCAGCTCTGGCATCGAGGTCTGAGCGATGTCTACTTGATTGAGCTGGCAGATCGGCAATATGTCTTGCGGGTATCCCACGCCCATTGGCGCTCTAAGGCTGAAATCGACTTTGAACTCGATCTATTGGTTTTTTTAGAATCTCACCATATTCCGGTGGCCTCTCCGTTGCAGACCACGACGGGGGAACTGTGTGTTGAAATTAAAGCGCCTGAAGGGAAGCGCTATGCCGCCCTCTTTCGCTATGCTCCGGGACAAATTGCCCAGGGCGACTTAGATCAGCACCAAGGCTACACGCTGGGCGAGACGGTGGCAAAAATTCATTGCGTCACCACCGATTTTCACTCCCATGCTCAGAGGCAGCCACTGACGCTTGATTATTTGCTAGATGATTCGCTAGAGGTGATTGCGCCGTTTTTATGCGATCGCAACACAGACCTTGCCTATCTCACAGAGCTAATCGATTGCATCAAAACCCAGCTCCAGAACCTGCCGCAGGAGCAACCTTACTGGAGTATTTGTTGGGGCGACCCTCACAGCGGTAATGCCCACTTCACTGAAGACAATCAGATCACCCTCTTCGATTTTGACCAATGTGGCTACGGTTGGCGTGCCTTTGAAATTGCTAAATTCTTGCAAACCGCCCTGCGGGCAGGGATGCGTAAACAAATCCGAGATGCATTTCTAGAAGGCTATCAAACGGTCCAAAAGCTGACCCCCGAAGAATTTAGTGGCCTGCAAGCCTTTACTCAAACTGCCCATATTTGGATGTGGGCCATCAGTC
>JBAUJD010000628.1:0-4123 GCA_049683515.1 Thermosynechococcaceae cyanobacterium
TCCAGAGTTTCTTGCGGATTTACTGAAATTAGCACCTGCGATCGCACAGTTAAGTGGGCCTCAAACACTTAAGGACATGTCTCTCGAACTACGCCGTCTCCAGTCACAATGGTCAGAGTGCTACGCGCTGCGGCCCTAGTTAAAATAGGCTTGATACTTCTCATATAATCCCACTCCTGGAATGGCCTGTTTCCAAGTTTTTGGATAGCGATAGGCCCGGTTGACATACTCTTTTTGGAGTTGCTGAAGTGCTTGATAACTCTCGTGCCACTGCTGCAGAAGCGCTGATAGCTCTTGAAACTTGGGGTAGGCTAACTTGTATTTCTCGCTCAGGGCAGCATACTGCAGCAGAATACCGTAGGCTTTGGTGTTGTTGAGATGATCTGGTAAACCGATCACCTGAGCCATCTTGGCAAAAACATCGTAGTGTGCGAGGGTCTCCGTACTCAAGTAAGCCCGATCTAGTAAATCAACCCTTTGCAGTCGATCAATAATTTCAGAGATCTTTTTGAGAATTGAGAAATCAGTCAGCCGATGCTGCTTAAACGAACACAGCAGCTTGAAGCTGAGGGGATGGTTCGCCACCGTTCTAAGGTACTTAAAATAAGATTGCAGAGCCGTGCGGCCTTCCGCCGTGCGTAACGCAGGCAAGATTTGCGTATATTTTTGCTGCACGCAATCAATAAACTCCACCGGGGGCTGGTGAGCGGGATAGAGAGAGTCTACAAAGGCATAGAATTCAGACTGCTTGGTGCTGCAATGTCCAAACTCAATGGTTTCTAGACCGAGAAAAGCAGCTTTAGCGTTGATGCCTGCCATTAGTAAATCAATATAGGTGTCTAAATCTTGATAGCCTGAGTGGGCCTGAGCTAGCTCTCGCTTCATGCGCACAAAGGTCAAAAATTCTTGATTGCCAAACTTATCATTATCAATGGCATAGGCACGTGACAGCAATCTTTTAATGGTTGTGGAGTGATGCTGATGGAGGCGAACTGCATTCTCTGGAACCGTCTCTTTTTTAAGGCGTTGACGTAGACCAAAGACTCTCTCAACCAGGCTTTTATTGCCAATCAGTGGACGATTCCACCAGGGTTTTTGGGGTTTTACTTCTTGAGAAACAGCCATACTATCGCCACCGCACTTCAATCTCACCTCAGACGACTTGATAGCCCCAGCGAGGACTGCAAGGATCATCTTTGCCTCTATCCTACATTGAAAAACGAAGGATGAGATTGAGAAGGGCCTACCGCCCAGTGGGCTGATCGCAGTAGGCTCTCCGAGGCCGATAACTTGATGTACTTTTATCCACAAGAAGACTATTTAGTCAACAACAAATGCCGCACCATTGGGGCCGCGAGTAATGACTTTGGGCGCAGTGGGGACTGATGCTGAGGTTTTAGGGGGGCTAGTACCAACAATATGAGCCGCTCCGTTAGGCCCACGAAGGCTGAGCTTTGGAAATGAGTGGGGTGCGATACTCGAAGGGTTGATGACCCGAGCATCGAGAGGAATCTTGTCTCCATTAACGATAGAGGCTGCACCATTGGGACCGCGCTCAACTCGGTTCTGCTCTGCTTTGGCAGCAGGGCTAAGGGAGATGCCTACTGTTAAGGCGGTGAGAGTTGCGATCGCAACCAATGCGTTATTACTTTTCATACCGTATTTCACCCTTGACGTATACGCGTCACTTTCAATACCTTTACTGTAGAGACGGTATCTGAGGATGCCGTGATGGCGATCTGAGTCTTTACGAGTAAATACCTGAAAGATGCCCCAACGTTTTATGAGAATTCTGAGTGGTACTGCCGTGCATATCGAGAAGGCCACAGGAGGGAAAACTAAAAGATAGCCCACAAGAAAAGCGCTGGAGTTTTCTATCACTCCAGCGCTTTTAGGTTTCGCTTTTCTAGGAAACGAAATTAAAACTTAAACGTTGTTCTAATCACGGGCATGAAGATGGCATCATTGCTGCCATTGTTCAGCGTGTTAAGAATAACGAAGAGACCAGGAGTAATGGCAATGTTCTCGTTCACCTTAAATTTGTACTGAGCCTGAACGATCCAATTCCGTTGGCTACCATCAGACGCGGCATTAACGCCACCGCTACCGCCGACAATACTGGGCTGTTGACCCACCGCTAGGGCACCAACATTCCCTTCACCGAACAAATCTGGGAAGGCTGCCACCGCGCCCCAGTTTAGCAACTGGGCTTCAGCATCTGAGGCTGAATCCCTAGCAAAGGTATAGCCAGCCCAGCCAGAGAGGCTCAGCCAGTCTTTCGGCTGGTAGGAGATCTGAGCACCCAAGTGATCTGCATTAACATCAGCATCATTGCCAAAGGGCCGCCGAGTTGGGTCGTCGGCAGTGCCGCCAGCGAGATCCTCGTTCCCTGGTTCATAATGGGAGCGGACATAGGTTAGACCCAATTGTAGATCTGTATTCTTGAAGGGCTTAATCCCAATTTGCGCTAGGGCTGCGTAGCTGCCTCCAAACAGACCTTGGGCCGTCGCACCATCATCAGTTGGGGACGCGCCATCAACGGCTAAGTAACCGAGGTCAATCGTGGCAAACCCAGCATCATAGGTTAGTGTTACCCCTTGACCGCCGTTGCCTTGACGATAAATGGGGTTAAAGCGAGTGAACCGCTGTAGTGAACCGCTGCCGCTACTCTCAAAATAGGGATTGAAGGTATTGATGTCATCTTGATATTCGCCTTCAGCAGCGTTGATTTTGACCGTTAGATTTTCAATCGGCTCAAACCTATAGTTCAACTCATCAAGAAAAAAGGCGTTATCTGAATCGCCATCAAAGGCATACCGAGCCAGCCGAGTCCCGGTAAAGTCATTGCCCTGAGTAATATTTTCAGACGCTAGCCTCACCCTCAGACGATCTTTGCCGTTAAAGCTGGTATCAAAGTTAAGACGCACCCGACTCGACAAGAAGAGGCGATCGTCACCGGTAGCATCCGAATCGAGGTTAACCCCAGCACCATCTTGGTCGTCAAAGGCATAGCCAGTGGCAAAGATAACTTCACCGTTCAGTTTCGTGGTAGTCGAAAACTGTTGTGATTCCACAGTCGCAACTCGGCTTTCAAGGCCATCGACTCGACCGCGCAGGGTCGCAAGCTCAGCGGCGAACTCATCCTGAAGCGCTTTGACGGCATCGAGATCGGCTTTAGAGGCAAAGCGATCGCTAATCTGGTCTAAACAAGCATTCAATGCCGCCGCCATTTCATAGCGCGTCGCAGAACGATTCCCGCGAAAGGTTCCATTGGGATAGCCTGCGATACAGCCATAGCGTTCGACTAAAGACTGGAGCGCCTGGAAGGCCCAGTCAGTAGGTCGCACGTCCGATAGCTGAGAGACTGACGTGACCTGACCGAGGCTATCGGCCTGAGATTCAAGGGCATCAATGCTGGTTATATCTAAGTTTGGTTCCACACTGGGGGCTTCAATCTCAGAAACTTCAGAGGAACCTGTCTCAATGACTTCAAGACTACCTTGAGTCTCATTTTCACCTAGGGCTTCATTTGCGATCGCACCAGAGGGTGCAAGTAGCATTAGACCCATTAATGCGGGGCTGAACAGCACCGACTTCCAAAGCGTATTCACCATCGTCAACAATTTTCCTCACACAAAACACGTTAAACCCATTCAGGGTATCTAAAACCTTCACCTAACTTACAATGCAGCAATTGAGAACTACAGTCAAGAAGGCTGATCGAAATTGATTTTTAACGAATGACGCTCACCCCGATTGAGTCACTTGCACAGATAGGATTCAGTTATTAGACTCAACGATTCATACCATCTGCTCAAAGTGAGATTCAACAAAGAGAAGGTTAAGGCCTCTCAATCCTTTGCCTGCCGATTTGGCCCACTTTCCACAGGAAGCTTTTGTCGTAGTCCGCATTCATTTACATTAATAGGTGTGGGTGATGTCTTTCTGGCAGTCCTGCGTATTAGGGTAAATCTATGATCCAGTCACAGCTTCGCCAAATTGCAGCTCAGCTCGATAGTCCAAATGCTCGCGATCGCATGTTGGCCCTGATTGCCCTGCGTCAGATTCCTGCAGCAGACGCCGCTCCTCTCATTCATAGGGCGCTGTACGATGAGAATGTACC
>JBAUJD010000629.1:0-1663 GCA_049683515.1 Thermosynechococcaceae cyanobacterium
GGCAACGCTAGCTCATCGGATAGTGCCGTGGTCGTTGCGCCTGAGGCTCGGTCTTTAGAGCTACATTCTGAGGGCATTCGTAGTGCGCTGCAGGGAGACTATCCCGAAGCTATTGCCAAGTATGACCAAGCGTTGATGTTGTCACCTCAAAACCCTGAGATTTACTACAATCGTGCCGTTGCCCACTATTCAGAACACCATGATCAGCTAGCAGTGCAAGATTTTAACCGGGCCATTCAACTACAGCCCACTATGGCAGAAGCCTACGCCAATCGCAGCATGATTCACTTAGATATGGGTGACCCAGCTCGGGCCTTGGCTGACGGCCAAAAAGCCGTGACGTTGTTTGACCAGCAAGGTGAAAAAGAGCAAGCCGCCGAAGTGAGAGCATGGCTGCAAGAGCAAGCGATTCAAGAAATTCGTTAGGTCTTTGGCACTTAAAATTCAAGTTAGACGGGATTCGCTCAGTAAGGGAGTAATCCAGGTCATATCTACCTCAGTCAGAGGCACTGCTGGAGGTTGGCTGTAGTCTACGGCGAGATCGAAACCAGCGCGATCATAGATATCCTGCAAAATGTCCTGTAGATTCACCAAAGGCTCTAAATCTCCTAACTTGAGTGGCAAAGGAAAGGGCGGAATGGGATCTGACAGATTGAAGGCATACAGATCGGCGTGAGGGCGACGTTCGCTACGGCTGACCATGATTCGATAATGGGTTGATGCGGGTGCGTTCAAAGTGGTCATCGGCGTTCCTGTCCGTAGCAAGTCAATTTCGACTAGGTGGGTCAGGCTCCCTAGAATGCGATGGCGCTTGTTGTCGTAGGCGGTGCGTCCATCCCCAGCACGCTTATTCTTGGGTGAAAGCACTTCGATTGTAGTAATCACGGCCCCAGTGCCCACTTCGCGGATTTCTAAGTAGCTCTCGCGAACTTTTTCTGGCATGGGCAACGCAATTGACAACGGTTGAGAGGGAGGCAAAGCAACCGCGACATTGCCTGAATTAGGAGGGCTGCTGACCACCGTAACATCGGGAATTCCAACCAGTAGTGATTGATCATCAATCGTTTTGTAAATTCGCTTTTCAACGGCAACGCGATACTTAGGGCGCAGTTGAGGGACCAATGATTCAGCAATACCTGTGATTAACCAATGGTGAACCTCAGTCCAAATTTCGGGGTTCTCTAAGTAAGGGTTCATGCCTGGGAAAGGATAAGGCATCGTTGTGACCGTTGTTTAAGAGCAATCTCTATCGATAGGCCCAATCTCTTCGACCTTAGCTCCATTATAGAATCCTCATGGCTAACCGCTATCCCATCCAATACAGCGGTTTTCAGGTGAGGTTTACGATAATGAGACAATACGACAAACACAGGGACAAAATTAAGCGAACAGCATTATTGCTGTTCGCATTGACCTAGGGTTCTATATCTGGAGCGATCGCATCTGCGGGACTAGGCACAACGCTGGGCCTGCGTTGTATCTCAGAACTAGGCGCAGCTTGATTGACATCCTCTCCCCCTGACCTTTCAGGTACAGAGGGAGATTCCCCGGATTGCTCCGAAGATTTCCTGCTTCACAGACCCTTGGCTAGATACCGTGACCGATACCCCCGCTAGTTTGTCTCCACAGGCATTTTCTTGCACCCGTTGCCCACGGGCACAGA
>JBAUJD010000630.1:0-4648 GCA_049683515.1 Thermosynechococcaceae cyanobacterium
TGGGGGATGAGGGCTATTCGCGAAAGTGGGATGCTCCCGGGGATTGTACCTGCTGAGCGGACATTGATGTTGGGATGCTTGCGCCAAATCGCCTCACCAGTTGGGCTACGCCACTGATTTCGACTACAGACAAACAAGATATTCGTTACAGAGGTCATTTAGTAAAATGATCGTTAAAAAGACCGGGTTTAATATTGCCGAGACCCTTAATATGGCACACGGTAAAGTGAGGGGAGAGGGGGTGCGATCGCATCCCAGAATTCTTCTAATCATTGTTCTTCTTAGTCTTGAGCAGGGTTTGATGATTGGTTCTGGGGTGGTGGAACGTTCTAACCGGCGCATTGTGACCAAAGACTCAAGCATTCTGGAATGCTCTGGTCACAAGCGGGAGCTGAAGCAGCCATGAGCCTTAGAGCTGGCTATCTCAGTGGTTCGCAAAATTGGAAGCTGTTCTGGTCACGATACCTTACCCAGCAATGAGTGCGCTTTTTTTCGTTCACCCAAAGTCAGCAGCTAACCGATAGGAAGCGTGATGAATCTAATGAAGTATCTAGCATTTCAAACCTCATGTTAGGCAGCGCCATCTGGATCCTCCTCGCTGGATTTTTCGCAGGACAACTAGCCCGACGAATCGGCGCACCGCCCCTAATCGGCATGATTCTGGTGGGCATTGTACTTGGCCCTGAACTTGCCAACCTCCTAGCCCCCAGCGTTCTCAACAGCGCCGATGACCTCAGAACAATCGCAGTTATGGTCATCCTCATGCGGGCAGGCCTGGGACTCGATCGCGAAAAACTTCAGCAGCAGGGTTCTGTCGCTCTGCGGCTTGGCTTTCTGCCGGTGACGGCCGAAGCAATTGTTGTCGCTTTCCTCGCCGTCATTCTATTCCAATTTGATTGGATAATCGGACTCCTGCTCGGCTGTATCGTCGGTGCTGAATCTCCCGCCGTAATTGTGCCTGGAATGCTGCGGCTCAAAAGTTTAGGGTTCGGCGTTGCTAAAGGCATTCCCGATGCGATTCTAACCGGCAGTGCCCTGTCTGATGTGCTGGTTCTGTTGGTGTTTAGCCTGCTGATGTCGATCTTGACCCAGGGGGGTGGAGTTAGCGCAGCATGGCTGATTCCAGTGCAGGCGATCGCACAAATAACCTTCGGCATTCTGCTCGGATATTTAGCTGCGCGGCTGATTATTGTGGTTTTAGTTCGTCAAAACTGGAGTCAGACAGCGGTTCATGACGTCCTGATTACCGCAAGTATTGCGCTGCTGATGGTGTTAATAGCGCAGCAGTTCCCTTACTTTTCGGGATACCTCGCGGCAATGGCCCTCGGCTATTTTTTGATTGAACTCGATCCACCGTTGGCGCGTCGCCTGCGGCTTGGGTTTAATAATCTTTGGGGCGTCGCTGAAATCGTCTTATTCGTGCTGATGGGAGCCAGCATCCAGATTCGGGCCTTAGAGAACTCGCTTTTGCCCGGTCTCTTGATCTTGGCGATGGGCTTATTGGTCGGACGCTCATTGGGTTGGTATTTATCCACGCTGGGCAGCAACTGGACTGTTCGAGAGCGGCTGTTTTTGCTGCCAGGGAATTCAGCGAAGGCCACGGTGCAGGCTGCCCTTGGGGCCGTCCCTTTGAGTCAAGGGGTTGAGGGCGGTGAGATTATCTTGGCGATCGCAGCTCTTTCCATCCTCACCACCGCTCCTTTTGGAGCTTGGGCCATCCCTACCTTTGCTCCTCGACTTCTCTCCCAAGATCCTGTTGATCCAACGAAGGTGGCGGTGCAGTCTCGACCATTGCTGATGGCTGCTGTTGATACCTCACCTCTGGCTGCTCAAGTTTTGACCAAAGCTGCGGATTTAGCGCGTCGTAGTGATGGCGAGGTGATCGTCTTACATGTGGCCCAGCTTGACGAAGAGGAAGATTGCAAAACGCTGCAAAGCCTTAGCCAGCGGTTGTTATTAGATATTCGCCATCAGTTTGTAACGGTGGAGGGGCCGGTGGCAGATGCGATCGTGCAAGCGGCGGAGCAGTATGGCATCACCGAGATTGTGATCGGTAAACGGGGGCATCAAGGGTTTGCCAATCTTGTCCTGGGGTCAGTGTCTCAATCCGTACTGGAAACTAGCTCTATCCCTGTACTTGTCGTGGAGGCGTAGCAACTCAATCACTTGATCATCTGCCCGAATGTAACCCAACCTGTACTTTTCTCTGGTCTATACTGAAAGCAGTTTTAACCGAGAGTCGGCAATGGTTCGTCTGGATGCTAGCCCCCGCCCATCGGTCAGTGAAGAGGTTCCTGCCGAGCTGAAACTGCCCACTAGTCAAACAGACCACTACCAGCCCCAGGTGCCCATTCCCCCCTTAAATGGACCGACAATATCCTTCGTGATCCAGCCCCCGTAAAAATCCCCCGGCTGTGACTGTACGGTTTCGCCATCCACATAGCAGGCATCCATGCGGCTGGGATAGACCGCCACATAGTCTTGAATGTCGGCGAAGGCTGCGGTGGGGCTGGGATAGAACCAGGCCGCGTTTTCAGCTTTGCGATCGCCCACCGTAATCGTGTAGTAAGAGGCTGATCCCTTCCACTCACAAAAGGTCGAGCGACTCGTCTGCTGTAGATACTGCTGCAGCATATCTTCTAGCGGAATGTAGTAAACCGGCGGATGACTCGTTTCTAAAACCCTTTGGGCGCGGCGGGTATCTGCAATGATCACACTATTAAAGTTCACTTGGATATGCTTGTCAGACGCTTCTAATCGCGGCGGACGCGGATAGTCCCAAACCGATTCTTGACCTGGGCCGGGTTCAATACGGGCAGCGGGCATAGGATCATCCTTCTTTGAATAGCATCGCCCTTAAACTATACAAACAGACGTCAAAGGAGTCTCTAGGCAGCCCGATGATGACGGAATCGCCCCAATGCATAGCACAGCTCAACCTCAAGATCTTGACCGCTGCATCGTGTCACAGAGAGTTGGTCTTCACGCTTAAAAAACCACTCGCACTGCCAAGATTGGCGCTGACAGGCCAATAGCCAGCGCTGCCCTTCAAAGTTAAAGTGGGCGACAAATCCGGGTCTTGCCAAGTAGCGATCGTCCAGACTAATCACAAGACCCAAGCCGCTCTGTGGTTTGGACGGCAGTGCGTTATCTAATGCTTGACGAAACAGCGCCCTTGCTCGAACCAGTCGCCGCCGATGTCGAAGTGCAACCCGCTGTTGCTTAGCAAGGTGCAATTGTCGGTTGCAGCTATAGACACAATTAATCTTGGCAAGTACATAGTCTTGAGGGGTTTGTTGCTGTGCAATACTGGCCTGCATGATTATGCCTCTATTACGTTAAGTTTGAGCTTTGATTTAGTACATGTGTACCTTATCAGTACAAAAATACTCTGTCAATGGGCATTGTCCTCTCAGGCTGTGGTGAACACTTGACTCCCCCGGCTTAGGTACGAGAGCTTTAGCGCTAGATAGCCGGAATCTTAGTTGAATCCCCATCGCTTTGCCACAATTCACGAGACACTGACTTTATCGTGCGTCTCGACTGACTATGACCCGCTTCCGTTTTGATCAATTTTCTAAGCAATACCTTGAAGAATTCCTTTCACCCCTCGGTGAAGTCACCATCGGTAAAGAACTACTGGGTGAAGCTCGACAGATTGATGTGTGGTTTGTGCCGCACCCTCAACCGATAGAATCTGACTCTCTGGGTTTACTAGGCCGCTTGGGCCGCTCTCCTTGTTTGCTAGAAGCCTATCGAAATTCACCCAACCCCTCTGAAATTAGGGACTGTTTGCTAAAGCTCTTTTTGACCCAATCCGATGACCAGCGCCAAGCCAAGCGGGACAAGAAGAAAGTCTCTGAAGCCGATTTGCCGAAGCTGTGGGTGATTGCCACCTCAGCGCCAGAGAGCTTACTGTCTGGATTTAGCGCCATCACGGATGAAGTGAATTGGGGTACTGGCATTTATTTTCTGCCGCCTCATTTTCACGCTGGCATTATCGCGGTCAATCAGTTGCCTCAGACTCCTGATACCTTGTGGCTGAGGCTGTTAGGCAAGGGCAAGACGCAAGCACAGGCCATTGCCGAACTGATTGAACTCTCTAAAGAGAACCCGATGAGAGGCCGTGTTTTGGAGCTATTAGCCCATTGGCGAATTATGATAGAGACAAGTGAGTCCCTTGATGCAGATGATCAGGAGTTAATCATGCAGTTATCACCCGTTTATACTCAGTGGAGAGACAAAACTCTACAGGAAGGCCGACAGGAAGGCCGACAGGAAGGCCGACAGGAAGGCCGACAGGAAGGCCGACAGGAAGGCCGACAGGAGGGTGCTCAACAAGAACGTCGGGTAACGGTTGAGGCTTTGTTAAAGGTGTACTTTGGTGAGCTGGATACTCAGCTAGAGCGGGTGATTGATCAGATGATGCAGCTCTCGACGGCGGAGTATGCTCAGTTAATTTTGCAGCTTTCGGGTCTCTCTCGTGAGCAGCTACTGCGGCGGTTTGATATTGAGGCGTAGGCGCTTTAGTGCCGGAGTATCGCCGCGCTTATATCTCTGGCGGGACTTACTTTTTGACGTTGGTGACCTATCAGAGAGCTGAGCTGTTTTCTGATACGGTCAACGTGAGTTGGTTGCGGTGGGCAAT
>JBAUJD010000631.1:0-2333 GCA_049683515.1 Thermosynechococcaceae cyanobacterium
GAACTCACCGATGGAACAGAAGCGTATGTGTGCAACCTGCAGCTTCACTACATTGCCAACTGCAGTCACTGGATCCAGCAAGAGCAGCCTCAGTTGGTGAATCAATATATGCGATCGTTCTTATCTGAATCTTAGGCAGGCAGCACTTGAACCGCCGCACGCATAAACTCACCCTCAAGATCAGCCGTCAGGTTGCCTAGCGAAGGCGTTTCATCCTGTCCACTAGACAAAGCAACCAGACTGCTGGGAGGCGTATAGGGGTCCGCTGCTCCTAAGTTGACGGTGTAGCCTAAATCAGCAAGGGAACCGATGGTGACTCGACTAATGGGATTGATGCCACTATTTATTTGCCCCGTCATCAGCTCATTGCCAAAGGTAGATTCTCGCCAATGGGCATCGCGGGTTCCGGTTCCGCCAACATTTGCCACCGGTACCGAGCCTTCATTGACGCCAAAGAGACTGTTGTATTCCGCCGTGGCCTGAGCGCCTAAAAACCTCGGATCAGATCCTCCCTGGCCTGTGACTAAATCCAGGTTTCCCCAGATGGTGCCGATGCCCAAAACATGACCCATTTCATGCAAAATAACGTCTTCGAGGCGACCACTGGCCTCTAAACGATCCACGTCAAAACGATCAAACTCCATCATGCCGCGTGCTGGCAGCAAAGAGCCGTTCCGGAGTCGCGTTGGACCGGCTTGCCCCAACACGTTACCGTTGCTACCCCCAGCGCCATCAATATCGACGGCAAGGGCATCAATGACAACATCGTCAACAAGGCCGAAGCCAGAGATAGAAACGTCGGGAATATCTTCGACAATAATTTCAGACCAGCGAGCGGCGGCGTTGGTGAAGATCGCCCGTTGACTAGCGCTCAAGCTGGAGTCTGTAAAGTTAATGTCAATATCAAAACTAGAAACGAGGGGCGCACTCCCTTGAATGGCAATATCGCTGGCACTAAGAGTAGGCGTATTGGTAAAGGTTGCAACCCGAATTGCTGCCGTTGTACCCGTGCCGTCGGCATCGAATAATAATTGCCCGTTGGTGGCGTTGTAAAGAAAGCGATCGCTCCCCTTCGTTGCCACAGCCCCCTGGACAAATTGGCTAGCGGTCAAAGCCCCCGCCTGCAGACCTCCGCCGAGATTTACGGCATTAATCTGCAGGCTATCGGTACCAACGGAAAAGTCGGTGATGGTGTCACCAAGATCGTTGAGGGCATCAAAAACAAAGCGATCGCGTCCGGCTCCCCCTGACAGAGAATCATTCCCTGCACCTCCTTGCAGTGTGTCGTTGCCTGCTCCACCTTGAAAAATGTTGTTCGCCGCATCCCCAAGAATAGTGTCGTTGCCGTTCCCGGTCGTAAAGCGCTCAACATTCACAAATTGCTGTCCGCCGACCCGGCCATCGCCGACAAAGCCACCGGCTACGTTCACAAAGAGATTACGATTATCAGGTGGGGTGAGCAGGAGATGATCAACGCCCGCACCGCCGTCAAAAAAGTCGATGTCGTTGAAGTCGGTAATGATGCTGGTATCGTCACCCGCACCACCGCGCAGGGTATCGTTACCCGCTCCTCCTTGAAAAATATTGTTAGCATTATCACCAATAATCTCGTCGTTGCCTCGACTGGTGGTAAAGCGCTCAACATTGACGAATTGCTGTCCGCCGATGCTGGCATCACCCACAAAACCACTGGGGACATTAACTACAAAGTTACGGAAATTAGTAGGGGCCAGAATTAGGTGATCAACGCCAGCACCACCGTCGAAAAAGTCGAGATCATCAAAGTCGAGAATCGTATTGGTGTCATTGCCGATACCCCCTTGAACGGTGTCATTCCCTGCCCCTCCAAAAAGGGAATCATTACCGGCCAAGCCTTCGATCAGATCGTTGCCGCCTAAGCCCAGAATCTCTTCATCGTTGGCGGTACCGGTCAAGGTTTCTGAACCATTGGTTCCGACAATATCTGGCCCCAATACTGAGACCACTGAGGCGTTGGAGGATGAGAGGTTAGCGGTCGATGATGCAGCACTCTCTGGCACCGATTCGGCAGATTTAGGCAGCAGATCTCTAGCAGTAGCCTTTAAAGAAGCAATGCGCTGCCGCAGTCGAGACTTGATCAACGCGGGGGCTTTAGACCCAATATCTGCGTTGAACGTAGAAGCGAAAGCATCAAAATTTAAGGGGTCGTAATTAGACATAGCGGGGGACCAAATTTTTCACAACAGGACAGCTTGCGATCGCAACTCACTGAACAAGCGCTCACAAACCATTCCAAAAAACTCACGTTCTTGCTTGAACGTATTCACCTGGGTCCACCTTGACAGAGAGAGTAT
>JBAUJD010000632.1:0-3099 GCA_049683515.1 Thermosynechococcaceae cyanobacterium
CTATTGGATGGTAAAGCCCTAGCCCAACAGATTCAGATCGAGCTGAGAGCGCAGATCGAGACCCTACAGCCCCACATTGGCCGTCCCCCTGGTCTTGCCGTTCTGATGGTGGGTGACAACCCCGCCAGTGCTGCCTACGTTCGCAACAAAGAACGAGCCTGTGCCCGTGTGGGAATTACCTCCTATGGCGAACACTTTGCCACTGACGTTAGCCAAGCAGAGCTAACCGAGGTGATTCATCGGCTTAATCAAGACCCCCACGTTGATGGCATTCTGGTTCAGTTGCCCCTGCCCGATCATCTCAACGCTGAAGCCTTGCTCTACGAGATCACGCCTGATAAAGATGTCGATGGCCTCCACCCCATCAATCTGGGACGACTTGTGAGAGGAGAAAGCGGTCTGCGAAGCTGCACTCCGGCAGGCGTCATGCGCCTTTTAAAGACCTACGATGTCAGTCTAGAAGGCAAGCAAGCCGTTGTCCTAGGCCGCAGTATTTTAGTGGGCAAGCCCATGGCTCTGATGCTTCTAGAGGCCAATGCCACTGTAACTATGGCCCACTCAAAGACCCAAAATATCAAAGCCATTACCCAACAGGCAGATATCCTGGTCGCGGCGGTGGGGCGTCCCGGCTACGTGACCGCTGAGATGGTGAAACCCGGCGCTGTGGTCGTGGATGTGGGCATCAATCGCGTTGACGAGGCCAATGGCACCTCTCGATTGGTGGGTGATGTCGATTTTGAAGGGGTTCAGCCCCAGGCTCACCTGATTACACCCGTGCCGGGGGGGATTGGCCCTATGACCGTTGCAATGCTTCTAGACAATACGGTGTGGAGTTATAGTCAAGGCCGCAAAGCATCATACAATAGTTGAGTCTTAAGCAAGGGTTCCCTTTCGACGGTCGAGAGCACTCTAATTCGGCTGACGAAGCGGTTGCCCCCTTCCGCGTCAAGTTCAAGAAGGACTCAAGGATGATTTCTGCAGAGAATCCTCACTCCCGCTCACTGGTGCAAGATCTGCCCAGCACCTTTCTGCTGTCTGACTATCTTAGCCAACGCCAGAAGGTTGTCGAAGCTGCACTAGATGCCTCGATATCGGTGGTCTATCCTGAAAAAATTTATGAGGCGATGCGCGACTCTCTATTGGCGGGGGGCAAGCGCTTACGTCCAATTCTCTGTTTGGCAACCTGCGAACTCGCAGGGGGCGACGTTGAAATGGCTCTCCCCACGGCCTGCGCCCTCGAAATGATTCATACCATGTCGCTGATTCATGATGATTTACCGGCCATGGATAACGACGACTACCGGCGTGGCAAGCTCACCAACCATAAGATTTACGGAGATGACATTGCTATTTTGGCCGGGGATGGTTTGTTGGCCTATGCCTTTGAATTTTTGGCGATTCAGACCAAAAATGTCTCTGCAGATCGGCTGCTGAAGGTGGTGGCGCGGCTGGGTCATGCCGTGGCCGCGACGGGCCTTGTGGGGGGGCAGGTGGTGGATCTCGATTCAGAAGGGGTTGAAGACATTACCCTAGCGACCCTTGATTTTATTCATCTCCACAAGACAGGGGCGCTGCTAGAAGCCTCTGTTCTTTCTGGAGCGGAGCTAGCAGGGGCGGCGGAGCCAATGCTAACGCATTTATCACAATATGCTCGCAACATTGGCTTGGCGTTCCAGATTGTCGATGATGTTTTAGACGTAACGGCAACTCGAGAGCAGCTTGGCAAAACGGCAGGGAAAGATTTAGAGGCCCAGAAAGCCACCTATCCGAGTTTGTGGGGTATTGAAGAGTCTAAGCAGCAGGCCCAGCGCTTGGTAGACGAGGCGAAGGCGATGCTGGCAGACTATGGTGAGCAGGCGCTACCGCTAATGGCGATCGCAGATTTTATCACTGCCCGTCAATCGTAAAACCCGTTAGAGAACCTCCCCTTCTCTCACTGACCGTTCCATTATTGATCTGTGAGATCTGATATTGATGCAGGATTTTGGCGATATTATTTTCAACTGGGTCTTGCTGGTCTCATTTGCCGCCAGCTTAATTGCCCAACTCTTAAAGCTGATTATTGAGTTCGCCATTAACCGCAAGATTAATTTCAAAGTGCTATTCGAAACAGGTGGTATGCCCAGCGCTCACTCTGCCTTGGTCACTGCACTAGCAACAGCAGTGGGGCTGGTGTCAGGTTGGGATAGCGTTGAGTTTGCAATCGCCACCATCTTTGCCATCATTGTCATGTACGACGCCGCTGGGGTGAGGCAGGCGGCAGGCAAGCAGGCCCGCATCCTTAATCAAATTATTGACGAAATGTTTCAAGAGAACCCAGAATTTAATGAAGATCGCCTCAAGGAACTACTGGGCCATACGCCCGTACAGGTGATCGCAGGTTCAATGCTGGGAGTTGCGATCGCCCTGTTAGGGACATTCCTTTCGGGTCACTGGCTCTCTTAAGTCAAAACCTAACCCACCACCTCTTCTTCAAGTGCGGCTCTGGTCTGAGGCAGTTCTAAGCAGTAGCCCGCACCATACACCGTCTTAATAAACTGCGGATGGCGAGGATCTGGCTCCAGCTTCGTCCGCAGGTGGCGGACATGAACCCGAATCGTCTCAATATCGTCGTTGGGGTCGTACCCCCAAACTTCCTGAAGAATTTCGCTGGGTGAAACGGTCTGTCCATGGCGCTGTAGCAAGCAGTGGAGCAACTCAAATTCTAGCCGAGTCAGCTTAATCACCTTATCAAGCCACAGCACTTCAAAGCGCTCTGGAACCAGCGTTAAAGGACCATAGCTCAAGATTTCTGAATGCTTAGCGGCCTGGGGGAGGCGATCGGTACGACGCAGCAGCGCTCGCACTCGCGCCAACATCTCTTCAATCTCAAAGGGCTTGGTGAGATAGTCATCGGCCCCAGCATTGAACCCCTCAACCTTATCCGTCGTCTGACTGAGGGCGGTGAGCATCACCACCGGGATGTCAGCCGTTCTTTGATCACGGCGAATCCGCTGGCAAATCGTGAACCCGTCCACCTTGGGCAACATCAGGTCTAGCATGATCAAGTCTGGCAAAAGCTGAACAGCTAAGGCCTGCCCCTTCATTCCATCTGTCGCC
>JBAUJD010000633.1:0-5154 GCA_049683515.1 Thermosynechococcaceae cyanobacterium
CCGTCACATCAGCAAAGTCTAGGGCCACTTCTGCCACTAATTGACGCCAGGGAATCTGCGGAAGAGCATTTTCTTTGTGGGCCACGGTGACATGTTTACGACGCTCCTTGGCTTTTTGGAGCGCGACCCTAGCAATTCGTCGAATTTCGCGATCGCTATACTGCATGGTGTGATAGCCATAGGTGCCGTCCTCTGATCGCCCTGCACGGCCAAAGTAGAGACCACTGGCGAGTTCTCGGACAAATAAAATATCAACATCCTTGAGCAGTTCTGGCTTGAGGGGAGATTTGTGGTGTAGATGGGGATGAGATCGCACCGGACGCAGATTTACAAAAAAATCAAAGTGCTGACGTAGCTCTAGCAAGCCGCCCTGAGTAACAGCCCCAAAGACAATGCCGTCAGCCCCTTGGCAAAGTTGAGCCGTGGCTTCGGGGAAAAATTGACCGAACTGTTGCTTCGCAGGTTGCCCGATCCAGCCATAGTCAACGTTGACCGCAAAATTTTGCTGCTGCGCTAGGTATTGCAGAATCGCTAATCCGGCCTCTACAACTTCTGCACCAATGCCTTCGCCGGGTAGTGCAATGACTTGATAGGGTTTAACCATTGAGCAACACCATCCTCTTTCTGCCAGAGTACTATGCTGTTGCTGTCACTGAAGCCCCATGATGCCTAAAATGATTGCGGTGTTTTGATTAAAATAATGGACACACCCCGACTCGAACGGGGGACCCCCACGATGTCAACGTGGGTTCACTGTCTACTGAAACACACTCTTGGCAAAGGCTTCAGGCATACTTAAAAAACCTTCCGGCCAATTTATCCGGCCAAAGTGAGGCAAAACGTTGAAAATGCGTTGATTTCATACTTGGCCTACTGGGAAGAATGCCATTTTTGCCAGTAGGCCGAACAGGGCTAGGACGACACCGGCAATGAGTGTCCACAGGCGGTTATCAGTAGCCTTAATATCGTCCCTGAGATTTCCTAGTTGGGCGGTGCTCTCAGTTCTTACTGTTTTAATATCTTCCCTGATTTCACTAAAACGCTCTGCCGTTTCAGCTTTAAATTCAGACAACCCAGTTTCAAGTGAGTTGAGACGTTCCTCTGTTCTGGCCTGAGAGATCTTGATCTCAGTTACATCTGATTTCAAGTCAGATAGGTTTGATGAAATCTCTACCAGTTTTTGCAGCATCACGGACTGAGTATCAGTAGCCTGAGTCATCCTTCACCTCCATCTTTGCTGAGCAGATAGTCCATACCCCGCCTGAGCTGAGCATTTTGCTCTCGAAGTTCTGCTGTCTCAGCCCGAACCTCTATCGCAATATCGGCAAGGCGATCTAAGTACCCTCTGTTCTCAATGGACCGCTGTTGTGTCGCCTCTTCAATACGAAGCATTCCTTCAACGCTTGCCTGCATACTATCGATTTGTTGCTGACGCTTGAGATCTGATTCCTGTAGCTCTCTCTGCACCGCCAGCATTCCATTGATAGCGCTCTGTATTTCATCAGGGGTCATCCTTCACCTCCATCCTTGCTCATGAGGTAATCCACGGCTCTTTTCAACTGATTAATAGATTCAGATTGAGCCTGTTGAATATCTAGTACATTCTCAGAAACCCTGACGAGGGATTGAATCTGTTCCTTCGTTTCCTGTTGTCCCTCTTGAAGCCTGAGCTGCCCTTCTTGCAGGTTCCTCTGAACTGAGAGCAATCCCTCAATGGCATTCTGGATTTCATCCGGTGTCATCCTTCACCTCCCATCAGCTCACGCTGGGCAGCTTCTGTAATGACGCGGCGGAGCCACTCAGAGCGATTAGATTTTGGTAGACTCTTTACTGCTGTCTCAATCTCTGTGGGGACCCTGACAAATAGCCTTCCAGCCATCGCAGTAGCTCCTCTAGGCTTGAATGGCTGCAAGTTCTCAAGTTTCGGCTTAGGGTTTGCCATGTGTTCATATTGTTGACAGGTGATACACCCAATATAAGCTATCACCTGTCAACACGGAATAACCTTAATACCGATAATGGACACACCCCGACTCGAACGGGGGACCCCCACGATGTCAACGTGGTGCTCTAACCAACTGAGCTATGCGTCCTTAGAGACTTAAGCTATCACAGGAGAAACGTGCATGGCAATCAATCTGCTAGCCAAGGCCCAAATAAATGAGGCCAGACGCAACTAATTTAGGACTGCCGCAGTTTCAGGGGTAGCAATGGATGTCAAACGGGTACTAATACTAGAGAATTGAGGCAAAATCTCATCCATGAAGGTTTTTGCAGCTTTAGAGCGATAGCGACTGGGGTTAATAATCAGAGAGAGCACTCGTTTAACCACAACTCCTTCAATGGCAACTTGCTTAAACAGACCTAAATCCAGCTCTTTCTCAATGGCCGAGATAGAGACAAAAGCGGCCCCTAGCCCCGACTGCACCGCATTTTTAATCGCTTCAATAGAATTAAGTTCCATTTCTAGCTTGAGACGGCGAGGATCGATATCGCCGCGCACCAAAATTTGATCGATGACCTTACGAATGGTGGACTGGGCATCTAAGGCGATGAAGCTTAACTTGTATAGGTCTTCTCGATGAATGATCTCGCGTTGAGCGAAGGGATGGGATATCGGCAAGATCAGGGCTAGCTCGTCTTCTGCATAGGGCGAAATTTCTAGCGTTTCCTGAAGCTCTGGCGGGACTTCTCCTCCGATAATGGCAAGGTCAACCTGACCATTGACGACACTCCAGCAGGTGCGGCGTGTGGAGTGAACATGGAGCTGTACCGCTACGTCAGGATAGGCGCTGCGAAACAGGCCAATCAAGCGCGGCATTAAATAAGTGCCGGTGGTTTGGCTCGCTCCAATAACCAGCGTCCCACCCTGAAGATTTTGAAGGTCATCAATGGCTCGGCAGGTTTCTTGGCAAAGGGCTAAGACGCGATCGCCATAGCTGAGCAACAAATGTCCTGCTTCGGTGAGTTGAGCGCGCCGCCCCCCTCGGTCAAAGAGAGGAACATCTAACTGACGCTCTAGGTTCTGCACCTGTAGGCTCACCGCAGGTTGAGAGACATATAAACTGTCGGCAGCCCGCTTAAAACTCCCTTCGGCTGCGATCGCTTTGAGAATTCGGAGCTGATCGAGCGTGAACGGAAGGTCAGACATGGTGAGTTTTAGACCTGACAAGCAACGATAAATCAAGCGCAATTGCGACGGGACGTATCGTGAGTCTAGTCGCATTGCAAGTGTACCTTGAGGCGATCACATCTGTCCTAAGTCTAGGGATCGCTTGCTTCATCAGGTCTCAATCAAACAGTCGTTCAGAGGAACCCCGCAGCAACGTACAAATTTAAACTTGGAAGACCTACCTCTTGTGCAATCAAGGGTGGGGGGTAATGGCCAATATTGTTAAAACACCCTTGCCCGGTCCGTAATGCCAGAAAAGTCTATAGGCTCCAGGAGTCTTATTTTCTGCATAGGATTCAAAAACTTCTACCCCCTCTGGACTTGGATAGCCACTGTATTTATGAGTATTTAGGCTGGGATGACGTAGATCAGTCTGCATTTGCCGTAAAGCTTTTGCGACTTTCTTATACTTCTTGAGATTGAATTTTTGAAGGCGATTGAGAGATTCATCTGCATTCTCTGAGAGTTCTAGTTCGAAAAACACTACTCATCAAATTCCAAATCAATAAAAGAACGTCTTCGAACTTGACCATTGGCAGCCTGAGCAAGACCTCTTTCGACACTGTCTCTGGCCTCTGGACAGTTACTGAGCCAGAGATCGGTTGTGGATGGAAGGTTCTTTAGCCACTCTTCTGTTTCGTTAACCTCTTCTTCCCATTTGATCGCCGCTTCAATATTGGTTTTGATCATCCCTAGGGCTTCGTCTTGAATTTCTTTTAATTTAAAGAAATTTGTGAAAAACAGGATAGAGAGGCCAATACCAGCTAACTTTTCACTAAAGCTAAATTCGGTCGGATTCGCTGAAATAGAGGCAACAAAAACTTTGTACTGGTTCTTGATATCTGAATCCAACTTAAGCCAATGTTTTGCATCCTCTTCAGATTGGGAGGCTAGCCCACAGTAGTATAATGTTGAGATACGAGCACATTGAGCACCCTGGTAATTATTAACAGGCTTTTCGCCATTTACAATAAAAGCTTCAAACCATTCTTCATCAGTTTTGGCACGAAGCCCCAGCCAATACTGACGAACAAACGTTTCCTTTCCCCTCGCGAATGATTTCTTGAGTTGTTCTGCCGGGAAAATGCTTCTCAGCTTTTCCGAGCTACCTTGGACAGCAAAATCAGACATGTACTGGCTTAGCCCATACTTACCTAAACTTCATTCTCGCATATTGGCACAGAAGAGATCCCCGACACCCTAAAACAGATCCGTCTCTAGAACCTTTGATGCCACTGGGCTTTCCTTTAGACGCGAACTTGAATGGCCCACTGCTTAGCCCAGTCTAAAATCTCAGCCACTCGTGCTTCGTTGGCCGCTTCGCAATACAGCCTCAGTACAGGTTCGGTACCGCTAAACCGCACCAGTAGCCAGCTCTGATCGGCGAGGCGGAACTTACTGCCGTCCCCCGTGCCGATCTCCACGACAGACTGGCCTAAAATTTCTCCAAACGGCGCGGTTTGTAGCTGCTCCTGAAGTTTTGCCTTGACTGCATCACTCGCTAACGGGACATCAATGCGATCGTAGGCGCAGTCGTAGTTGGTCCGGACCTGCAGCTCTCGATAGAGAGCGCTTAAATCTTGTCCCGACTGCGCCAGCAGCTCCAAAATATAAAGCGCTGAGAGCAGCCCATCCCGCTCAGGAATGTGATTGCCATAGCCAATCCCGCCGGATTCTTCTCCCCCTAACAGAACGGGGTCTTGGGTTTCGAGCATGCGGTCGGCGATGTATTTATAACCAATCGATGTTTCATGAATGGGCAAGTCATGAAGCGCAGCTACCCGAGGAAATAGATCTGAACCACTAATCGTTTTGATCACCTCTCCCCGCATGCCGCGATGAGTGGCTAAGTGATCAATCAAGATGGGAATCAAGATTTGAGAACTCAGAAATTCGCCCTGTCCATCGACGGCGGCAATGCGATCTCCATCGCCATCAAAGACAATCCCCACTGCAACCCCTTTCTGTTCACGGGTTTTAAG
>JBAUJD010000634.1:0-5297 GCA_049683515.1 Thermosynechococcaceae cyanobacterium
GCCCTGTAGTGTCTGTAAACATTGGCCTGTTCTCAAGTCCCATCGCTTCACGGTGAGATCTTCACTACTGCTCGCCAAGGTCTGACCATCGGGACTAAAGGCAACGGACCACACCGGACCCGCATGGCCCTGAAGCGTTTGCAGGCACTCGCCAGTGCTGACATTCCAGAGCTTGATGGTTTGATCGATGCTACTGCTCGCAAGGATGTCGCCTTGAGGACTAAAGGCTACCGAATAGATCCAGTCGGCATGTCCCCTAAGCGTTTGGAGGCATTGGCCGGTGCTGATATCCCACAGCTTGATGGTTTGATCAAAGCTGCCGCTGGCTAGCATGTCACCCTTGCCTGACGGCTGACTAACGCCAGCGGGACCACAGGCAACAGCCCAAATTTGACCCTCGTGTCCTAAAAAAGTGCTTAGGCATTGACCAGAGCCGACATCCCACAGTTTGACGGCAAGGTCTTCTCCTCCGCTGGCTAGGATAGGCTGCTCATTAGCTCCATTGGGTGAGGGGCCATAGGCAACGGCCTGAATTTGATTGGTATGCCCCTGTAGAGTTTTGCGGCATTGCCCAGTGCGAATATCCCAAAATTTGACGGTCTGATCAAAGCTGGCGCTGGTCAGGGTTTTGCCATCAGGACTGAAGACAACAGCCCAAAGTTGATTGGTGTGCCCCAGTAGAGTTCTTAGGCATTGCCCGGTGCTAACCGCCCAGAGCTTGATGGTTTGATCATAGCCGCCGCTGGCGATAATCTGGCCGTCGGGACTGAGGGCAATGGATAGAATAAGATGGGTATGGCCCTCAAGGGTTCTGCGGCACTGCCCAGTGTTGATATCCCAGATCTTGAGGGTGCGATCGCTGCTGCCGCTGGCAAGGGTCTGACCATCTGAGCTGATAGCAATGCTGTAAATCCAGTGAGTGTGTCCTTCTAGCGTTCGTAGACATTGCCCCGTGTGGATATCCCATAGTTTTATAGTCTGGTCAAACCCACCGCTGGCAAGGGTCTGACCATCTGAGCTAACGGCAATGGTGTAAATCCAGTGAGTGTGTCCTTCTAGCGTTCGCAGACATTCCCCTGTGTCAACATCCCACAGTTTTATGGTGTGATCGGCGCTGCCGCTGGCTAGAATTTGACTGTCTGGACTAAAGGCCACCGACCAGACTAAATTGCAGTGACCCCGGAGAATTTGGCGACATTCCCCTATGGAAACGTCCCACAGCTTTGCCGTATAGTCAATTCCGCTGCTTGCCAATATTTTGCCATCGGCGCTAAAGGTGACAGAGAGCACCCAACCCGTATGCCCCCGACAACAAAAGAGTTGTTTACTGTCGGATACCCGCCACAGGCGAATTTCACCATTGGCATCGCCGGTGGCGAACAGACGACCATCGGGGCTGTAGGCTAGGGCCAATACGACGCCAAAGGTTTCAGTAAACGTAGAGGTGGCTAGATCGGAGTGGGCAAAATTGACATTTCTGAGGGATTGCCCCTGTAGATGTACTTGCCAAAGGGTTAAACAAGAAAAATCATAGCCGCTGAGGTCGGTCTGAAGCTGACAGAGTAAGTTGAGAATGTTTCCCCCGGCGTATCCGGCCTCTAGCGATAGTTCTATATTCTTCGCGAGGGTTTGCTGATTTGAAGTTCCCTGCTGAGTCGCTGCTCGATTAGGGATATGACGCGAGGGTTCCTGAGTGATTTTGGGCCGCTGCAACTGCCGCAAAATCCGTTTGAGCTGATCTTCAAGTTCTGTTTGGCTGTACTGCGTTAATAATTGATCGATCGTAGGCTGAAGAATTAAGCGAATTTGCGTTTCTCTGACGTAGTCCTGCGCCTGCGCCTTAATAAGCGCTAGCCGCTGAAAAACATCAAGGTCTGCTGTCGTAATTTCTTTGCAAACCTGGGTAATCAAATGTTCGGTTATGTATTCCATCACCACGGGCTGTTGTGTGAAGCCCTGGGGTGTTTTCTCAATGAGGGAGCGCTGCCGGAGCGATCGCAACGCCTGGGGCAAAGCTGGGCGAGTATTAGGTACCCATAAATTCTCTTGAAGTTCTGGTAGGGAAATCGGTTCGCGTTCTACCGCCAGCCAATACATCGTCTCCTGTTCGAGTTCAGAGAGGCGATCGCACTGTCGCTCTAGTAAATGATGAATATCATCAAAAACAAGTGCTCCTTGATCGATGAGGGTCAGACATTCTGCAATACTGCCCTCAAATAATTCTTGAATCCCCGTCGCTGCTATTTTGAGGGCAAGGGGGTTGCCTGAATAGTGCTCAATTAAACGTTGCCACTCTGCTTCTGAACCGGCAAAGGAACCTTTGGCTTGAAAAATTTTCTGTCCTTCTGTGGGTTGAAGACCCGCCAGTTGCAGAGCGCGCACTGGCAGGGTTTCCCCTTCTAGGGGCGTTAATTCTCTGGGTTTCTCTCGACTGGTGAGGATAATGCAACTTTGATGACGGGTTTCTCCCAGCCTTTTGAACAGTTCACCGTAACCTTCATAGCCCTGACGATATTGCCCGGTCTGCTCACCTCCCCGCAGGAGGGTCTCAACATTGTCGAGGACGAGCAAACAGCGGTGTTGCCGAAAATGATCGATCAGCCACGATACTTGCTGATCGAGATCTTGGGAGAGAACAGTGAGTTGTGAAGGAGCGAAAAACTGGATTAAATCGCGCACAAGATCTTGAATCGGTGGCGCATTTCTGAGCGATCGCCACATCAGGTATTCAAACTGCTCTTGCACCTGCTCGGCCACTTTGACCGATAGCGCCGTTTTGCCCATGCCACCCATGCCCAAGAGCGTGATCAGACGGCAGCGATCGGTTACGATCCACTGCTGCAGCTTGATTCGTTCTAGGTTGCGACCATAGAAGACCGAGACATCAATGGCTGCGCCCCAATCTTGATGGCGGTTTACACGTCGATCCTCAGTCTGCGAGTCAGCCGCCGTGAGTAACTTTTCAGTTTTCTCAATCCAATCATCCAGAGGGCTTGCGGTGGGAATAGAGCAAGATTGGGCAATGCTTTGCTGTTGGCGTCGCAGGACCGCATGGATATTTTTTTTACTGACTTTCTCCCCGATTATTCGGGTGAGCTGCTTCCATAACTGGGCACCGACATCACGAATATGGCTGGTGTCATAGCCTGCCTGCTCGGCAATTTGCGGATAGGTCCACCCCTGCCAAGCATAGCGAAACACCAACTCTTGAGTGTCTTTAAGCTTTTGTTCCTGCAGAAGAGTATCGAGCACTGCTAATGCTGTCTCTGCCGTCATCAACGTTTCTCTCTGACGTTCTTCACCTTGAAGCTTTGGGATCTCAACGTCTATTGGCCTAGATTCCATCCTGCTTGACCTCAAGCTAGCTGGTTACAAAATTAGTGATCTATACCTTGACTTAGAGCAGTTATCACATTGTTCAAGAAGATTTATGCAAGCTAATTGCTCTAGCCTATCTACTCAATGCAGCGAAACAAGCCGTAGAGTAAAGCGACTAAGTTTTATGGCTCATGCTGGCGGCGGTGAGTGAAGGGAACCAGCATCGGAACTTGGCGACGATAATCAACATATGCCTTGCCATGCATATCTACTAGATCGCGTTCTTCAAACTGAATGCCAATCAGAATATATACCGTTGTGATCGCTGCAAATACCAGGTGAGTCACAGTCATCATCGGAGTGAACCAGAAGGCTAACAACAAACCAACATAGATCGGATGGCGGACATATCTATAACCCCCTGGGATCGCAAACTTGAGTTGGGTATATTCCTGACCGCACAGATAGAGCCAGACTTGGCGCAGACCAAACAGATCAAAGTGATTAATCCAGAGCGTTGATGCCAGTAACAGTAACCAACCCGTTGCAAACAAAGCATAGAGAATCGCGGCACCCGTGGTATTCGTGACATTCCAAACGATGCCACCAATGGGTTGCCAGAGATAGAACAGAGCACCCAAGCAGAGGCTAGAAAACAGGATATAGGTACTCCGTTCAACAGGCTTTGGTACAAACTGAGTCCACCAGTTCTTGAAGCCTGGGCGAGCCATGACACTGTGTTGAATGCCAAAGATCCCTATTAAAGCTGCATCGACTAGCAAAGCATGTTCCCAGGAAATTACGGGTGCGGAATCAAGAGATCGGGGAACGGCAAAATTTCCCACAAATCCAGCCATGTAAAGAAGTGCCACACATGAAATTGCATAGCAGATCAAACCATAAAGAAATGTTGAAATTCGAGCGATCTTGCTTGGTAATGGAGAAGGAAAAGCTTTTACAGTCATGATTCAGTCTCCTGAATTTGAGAAAGAAAATTTACAGAATAGGCGAAAATGATCTCGCGTGATCTACTGTGAAGTGAGGAGTTGAGACGCCTCTACCGTAGTTAGCCGATCGCAGATTTTTATAGCTCTATCCTGAACGATTTAATCTGGAGGGACAATGACTCAAACGCTGCCATTTTTGACCGAAACCCCAGAGCATCACTCTGACTTGCGCCCTTTACCCAGGGATATTCTCTCTGACATCCTGAGCATCATTCGTTTTTCTGGGGCAATCTCCTTCCGCCCGGAACTGTCCGCGCCCTGGGCACTTCAATCTTTACCCCACGCCGATTTTGCCAATGCATTACAGGCTGATACGAAACAACTGCTTCCTTTTCACATCGTCGCTGAAGGAAACTGCTGGGTTCAAGCAAACGATGGCACCCAGATACTACTGTCCCAGGGCGACATTATTATTTTTCCTCATGGAGATACTCATATCCTAGCTAATCACTTGGATCAGGAGGCAGTACTGGTCAGCCGCTTATTGCCTAAGCCACCTTGGACTGAACCGCTGCTAATGAAGTATGGCGGTGGTGGTGAGGTGAGCAAATTAGTTTGTGGGTTCTTGCAATGTGAAGCAATGGTAATGCATCCCTTCCTCAACACCCTACCTAGGTTGATTCATGTGCGAGCGTTTACAGAGCCTACAGCGCCGCTGTTAGAAATGGGTGTCCGCTATATTATCCAAGAAACAGATAGTTTTCAAGCCGGAAGCATGTGTTCGCTGACCCGTCTAATCGAACTAATGTTCGTTGAGATTTTGCGGAACTCTATGCAGAATTTGCCAGCTCAAGAGGTGGGTGGGTTGGCTGCATTGAAAGATCCCATTGTTTGTCAAGCCCTGGAGTGCATTCACGCTGACCCTGCCCATCCTTGGACTGTTTCGGAGTTAGGAACACGAATTCGGATGTCGCGCTCAGCCTTTGCTAGCCGTTTTACTCAACTGGTCGGACAGTCCCCCATGAAATATTT
>JBAUJD010000635.1:0-3428 GCA_049683515.1 Thermosynechococcaceae cyanobacterium
TAAAATGGCTTCCACAAAAACCTGATCCTATTTCTTGGGCACAGGTCTTGAGAAAGGCTGCCAATCTAGGCGCTGTACACCCTAGAAACAGTGTTGAAAATTCCTCATGATTTGGCGAAGGTATTGATCTTAGGAAAGCTGTTTCGCTGTCAAACCGTCTTTGTAGAATCTGTTACCCGGGTTACGAGCTTGAGTCTTTCGGCTAAATTAGCACTCCCTTTTCTTAGCGTTTTATATGTGCATTGGCACCAGTTGCAGCTGCAGTATCCCCAAGCCGAGCTAATTGTGTCACCGGAGGCTTCATGATTTTTGTCACTGCAGGAACTGAACAATATCCCTTTGATCGCTTAATGCGCTGGTTAGATCTGCTTCAGCAACATCAACTGCTTCAAGATGACATCGTGGTTCAGTACGGCAATAGTACTTATCTACCAGAAGGCTCTAAGGTCTACAAATTTGTCAAAGAAGAGCGCTTTAAAGCTCTCATTTATGCAGCCGACCTTGTGATCGCCCACTGCGGCGAAGGCACAGTTTTACTCTTGGACTCTATCAAAAAACCTTACATTTTAGTTCCGCGTACCCATGCGTTCGGTGAGCACGTTGACAACCACCAAATTGAAATGGCGCTGGCTTTGTCTGAAATGGATGTCCCAGTGGCTTGGTCACTAGGAGATATTGTTCGCTTTGTTATAGAGCCTAAGTACTATCCCATTAGTGATATCTCAGAGCAAAAGGCAAAGGCGATTTGCCAAAGTCTGAATCAGCGTTTTGCCAGAAAAGTGCCAGAGAATATTGTGTCTGGCGGTATTGCAACCTAAATCGTCTCACCCTGCTAAACGTTTGTTGCCCGTATCCTTTTGTTGCACTTCAATCATGACCACTACTCTTCCATTGGCTTGCGCTTTCGAGACCACCCGCGTTAGAGACGTTCTACTGGTTCTGATGCTGCCTCGACTCAGCGTGGCAGAAGCCCCTCAGTTTCGGCAGATTTTCCAGGGTTGGCTAGAGGAGCAGGCCAATCTGACCAAGATCATTTTAGATTTTGGCCAGACTGCTGTGGTTGACAGCAGCGGGATTGGGGCTTTAGTCAGTACCTATCGGTTGGCAAAAGCCCGTAGTCTAGACCTACTGTTTTGGGGACTCACCCCTCAGGTAAAGTTTGTTTTTTCCTTGGCGGGTCTGGAGTCGGTTCTAGAATTAGATGCTGCGACCGATGCAATTAATCCCACACATTTACTCAAAACAGGGCCGCAGCAGGTTCAGATTCACCCGTCGGTGCGATCTCGCCCAAAGCGTGTGATGGATATTGTCGGTGCATTGGTGGGCTTGGCCGTGACTGGCGTTTTGTTTGTACCTGTTGCGATCGCAATCCGACTCAACAGTCGCGGTCCCATCCTATTCAGCCAAACCCGCTGTGGCTTAATGGGGCGGCGGTTCCGAATCTGGAAATTTCGGTCCATGGTTTCTGATGCAGAAGCGCTCAAATCAAGCATCACAAACGAAGCTAGTGGTGCCTTTTTCAAAAATGACCAGGATCCACGCATTACTGGGGTGGGCCGCTTTATTCGCAAAACAAGTCTAGATGAATTCCCACAGTTTTGGAATGTGTTGATCGGGGACATGAGCTTGATTGGCACACGTCCGCCGACCCCGGACGAAATCGATCAGTACCAAATTCCCAACTGGCAACGGCTGGACGTACGCCCCGGCATTAGTGGTGAGTGGCAGGTTAATGGCCGATCTAAAGTGCGAGAGTTTGAAGACGTCATTCAGATGGATCTAAAATATCAAGCAAATTGGAGTTTAGTTTATGACCTAAAGCTCCTGATTAAGACAGTCTTAGTCGTTTTTAGCAAAGATTCAGGAGCGGTATAAACACGCATGTCATTTGAGCCATCCTTCGCCCACTGTGCGTCTCTCCAGGTTGTTAGCAGTCTTGATGCGCTCACAGATGTGATTTCTTGGTTTGACCAGTGGAGCTTTAACTTAAGTGATCCCTATCTACGTATAGAAGCCCAAACAGCTCTAATCGAGGGTTTTACGAACGTCGTTCAACACGCCCATACTGACTTACCTGGCAGTACGCCCATAGAAATGCAGATTCAGATTGACGACCCCCTGTTCCAAATCATGATTTGGGATCAAGGTCCGCCCTATGATTTTGCTGAGGCGATGTGTCAACTGACGACTGCCGCTGCCCCAGATTTAAATCCTCTCAACCGTGAAAAACATTGGGGACAAGTTTTATTTCTGAGGCTAGCGACAGAAAGAAAGTGGCGGTTCGTCTACGAGCGCCTACCGGATCATCGCAACTGTCTTTTGATGGAAAGAGCATTGACTCTAACGGAAAAAATAGTTTAAAGATGGGTTTCTACAAAAATGCCAATAGGTGGTCTATCAGCACAATAAAATACTGTTGATAGTAACACGAAGATTTTATATAGAACTAAGCACACTTTTCCTTTCATCTAGATAGAGATGGCAAGCAAGAAAAGGCAATATCAGCTCTATTCTTTTTGTTCAAATATGGTATCAGAGACAACAATAAATAATTCAAAAAAACTGATAAAAATGTCTGTTTTTGCTTCTTAATTGCCCATACTAACTAAGAAGTAGGGGGTTCATCAAAATGAAATTAGTCTCAGTTATTGTTCCAGTCTACAATGTCGAAGAATATGTCGCCGACGCTGTTCGATCAGTTCTATCACAGACGTATCAAAACTTTGAATTGATTATCGTTGATGATGAGTCGCCAGACCGTAGTATCGACATCTGTCGTCAAATCACAGATCCTCGAATCAAGATTGTTCATCAAAAAAATCGTGGGTTAGCAGGCGCACGTAATACTGGAATCCGTAATGCACAGGGCGAGTACCTTGCTTTCTTAGACTCTGACGATCTTTGGACACCCGATAAATTAGAGAAGCATGTTCAGCACCTCAATGCATCTCCTAACATTGGCGTCAGTTTTAGCCGTTCTGCCTTTATCAACGGTCAGGGGCAATCGGTCGGCATTTATCAAATGCCGAAGCTCACAGATATTTCAGCCGGACATTTACTCTGTCGCAACCCGATTGGGAATGGGTCAGCTCCTGTTATTCGCCGAGCCGTATTCGAGCAGATTTGCTTCTCTGATTCTCGACACGATCAACTCGAAAATTTCTACTTTGATGAAGATCTGAGGCAGTCAGAAGACATCGAATGCTGGATTCGGATTATGGCGCAAACCCACTGGGAGATCGAAGGCATTCCAGAAGCGCTGACCCTCTATCGCATCAACACGGGTGGCCTATCTGCACAGGCTTTAGGGATGACAACGAACCTATAATGCCTGTTGAATAAGGGTCAATGCTCTCATGCCTCGTTGAAAATTGAGTCGTTTATGAGGCTTCAATCTCATTAAGTCGATAGCGAGGTCGTCCCACATC
>JBAUJD010000636.1:0-1678 GCA_049683515.1 Thermosynechococcaceae cyanobacterium
TTGGTGGGGTAGTCGTCTTGACTACCCTATTTTCTTTTGTACCTTGAGCGCTAGGGCTACCAGCAACAATAGGGTACAGGTGCCTTGTCATCCCTAAAGAGCTCTAGCACTTCACTTCATAAGAGAATGGTGCCCAGAACCAGCCATATTAGCTGCTCTAGCAGGTATTTCTGGCGGAAGTGCTTTCGCCACGAAGTGGTTCATTCATGTAGTCGCAAAAGGGCTATGGAACATTGACCGTCGCTACTGGCGATATGTTACGCCTCTTGTATCAGGTGTTATAGCCTTTTTTACAGCAATTCTCGTCCGTTCTGATATCCTTAATATTTTCAAAGCTGATACTTTTCAAAAACCGGAGAATATTATAATTCTTGGATTCGCTGCAGGCTATTTCTCAGATTCAGCAATCGCAAAATTCGCTGAAGTCGCGGCCAGCTTATTTGGTAAAACTTCATCTAGTCTAGACGGACCTCACAGTTCTGACAGTGAGAATTAATTTCCACTACTTTATCGTTAACGATTCTTCCAATTCAAAAACATGTTCATTCTCATAGCGCTCGATCAGAACACTTAGCACCTCCATTAAAGAAGCAAGGGGATGCTGTTCATCTTCGCCCACCTCATCAATAAGATCGTCAAGCCAGCGTACAAGCTGCTCATATCCTGCCTCATCATGAGGGACAACCAAGTTCTGAGCTAGTGGACGCCATACCGTCTCAGTCTCAGCAACGCTCAACATACTTACTCTTTCCATTTATCTTGATTGTATTCTTCATGCGTGAGGATAGCTCGAACGTAAACCTTCTGCCGGTTGTAGTGGATAGCCGTAATCAGCCGCACCTTGTTGCCTCCGATATTAAAGACAGCCAACTTACCCACTTGATCAGCACTTGGGAATTCCTGTTGCAATTGAAAAAAGGAGGTGAACTCTCCTGACTTCATAAGCTTATACCAACGCACTAGAGCATTTCTAGCCGTTGGATGCTTCTCAGCAAATTCGTTGAGGCGTTTACGGGTAATAATCTGCAAACATGGCCGATACCAGTTTTACAAGCGCATTCTGATCACGCAGCCTGAAGGTCAATAACTTCAATGACTTTGCCGCCAGTTTGAGCATCGGCAACAATTTTCTCAAGATTAGCGGCAATAGAATCCTGAATCCAGCCTTCTCCGCATTGTTGACAAACTCGTGCAGGAACATGTCTGACGACGACAACACCAGAACCTAGATCCGCCGTAAAGGTCGTACTTCCGGCGGCAATATCCCCTTTGCAAAATGGACAGTACTTATTCATTAGCGATCGCTGATCAGATTTATTTGATTGAGCACCTGCTGAACTTCCTCAACCTCTAACTGCAGTGCTTGTGCAATTTGCTCCGTAGATAACCCAAGCGGCGACAACTTAAGCACCGCCTCTAACCGAGCCTCTCGCTGCGCTTCCTGGTATACCTTGGTTTCTTTGAGGTCACTCAATCCCAACATTGCCTTAATTTCCTCTCTCCCTTTATGCGGAAGCTTGTAAATCATAATTGTCTCTATCAATTCTACAAAATCACGCTGATAGGCTGGATCAAGCATGGTCTGCCGGGTCCGCAGAAAGCTGAGTTTTAGCATTCTCCAGAAATTTTGGCAGGGCTTTTGGTTCTAAAACCCACACTCGCTTACTTTGTTCTGGGG
>JBAUJD010000637.1:0-3701 GCA_049683515.1 Thermosynechococcaceae cyanobacterium
GCTTCACCCGTATTCTCAGCCCCTTGTTCAATGGCGTCTCCAGTTTGTTGAATCGCCTCACCCGTGTTTTCTGCGGCATTCTCTACGGCGTCTCCGGTTGCCTCAGCCGCCTCTCCTGCAGCATCTACGGTGTTCTCAGCTCCTTCTTGAACAGCCTCACCCGTATTGCTTAGCCCTCTCTGAATTTGATCTCCGGCTTTATCAAAGTTGTCGCCTGCTTGCTCGAGTTCTTGCCCAGGCTTTGCCGGATCCTGTGGCGGAGCAGTTGTCCCTTGGGCATAACTAGCGTCTCCAAGAGAAAGGAGTGTCATACTGGTAGCTAAAGCAGCAATACTGATGGTTTGAGTTGTTTGCATAAGGAGTTTCATTACTCTGAGCCTCTTAATCTAGCGACGGTTGAATTATTTTGAAATAATCTGTTAATTCAAACATTAGGGGTAAAGAGTGGGGCAGAGCATCCCAACAAAGATAGAGAAGTAAATACCTAAGTCATCTATCGCTCGGTCGATTGAAAGAATCCAAAGCGTCTGTACTGCTCTTTTCTAAATCTGCGCCAAGTAACCCAGATATAGAACTCGTCACCATTAAAGACTTACCCAGTCTGGCTCGAAGATGATCGGCAACCCGAAAGGCGTTAGCCGCAATCGTCAAGGTTGGATTAGTGGCTGAAATTGATGGGAAAAAGCTGGTATCTACAACATATAGGTTGTCTAAATCATGAGCCTTACAGTTCACGTCTAACACGCTTGTCTTTGGATTATGACCAAACCGACAGGTGCCTACCTGATGATTCATGACCTGAAGCGGTACGGGTGAACTAAAGATAATCGGGAACCCCGCCTGTCGTAAAACCTGTTTAAAAGTCTGGTTAAACTGATGATGGGCCTTGAGATTATTGGGCTGGTAGTAAACCACAATTTTGCCCTCAGCGTTGACCTCAATATGGTTGCTGAACTGAGGCAAATCTTCGCTTTGCAGCCACCAGTCTACAGAGCGAGCTGCGATTTTATCGAGCACCTCCGGCACCACCCACTTCGGGAAATCAGAACGCATCATCTGCCACTTATGCTTGCCCATCAGATGTACGTGACCAAGGGGATAGTCGTGCTGATCAGAGCCAAAGTAAAAATCATTAATTGCCAGCGTTTTCTGGAACGCCGTCTCATTCCGTTGGGGGGCAACGGCAAACAGCTTCGTAACATTGTGCTTCATTAGATTGCGGCCCACCATGCCAGATGAATTCGCTAACCCATTCGGATGCTGATTGCTCGCAGACTTGAGCAGCAGCGCCGCCGAGTTAATCGCTCCGCAGGACACTACAACGATATCGGCCTTGAGAACTTGACGCTGTCCATTGATGATAGCGACCACTGACGTTACTGACGCCCCAGAGGAGTCAGTGAGGAGTTGCTCAACATCGGCATTGGGAATCAGCGTCACGTTTTCTTGCTGCAGCGCCTTGTCAACGCAACAGACCTGAGCATCGGCCTTAGCGTCCACCAGACAGGGATATCCATCACAGGTGTCGCAACGAATGCAGGGGCTATTGAGGCCAGAGACATCGCGGTCAATGCCCATCGGCAGTTCAAAGGGGTGCAGCCCTAACTGCTGGAGTCGGTCGGCTACGGCCTGAATGCGAGGCTCGTGAGGGAGCGCAGGATAGGGATAGCTTTGGCTGCAGGGCGGCTCTGTAGGGTCGCTGCCCCGCCGACCATGTACTTTATAGACTTTTTCGGCGCGATCATAATAGGGCGCAAACGCATCGTAATCAACCGGCCAAGCGGGAGAAAGACCATCTCGATGCTCGAGATCTTCAAAATCTTGCTGACGCATTCGCAGCAGGGCCGCGCCATAGACCTTAGTGCTGCCGCCGACTTGGTGATAAAGACTGGGCTGAAAGACATTGCCCTGGTTGTCAAGCCAGCGTTCATCGGTTCGGTAGCGCTGATTAAGGTAAAGCGCATCAGGGTTCCAGTTCGATTTTTCGCGGGGGAGATAGCCCCCACGGTCTAAAAGTAAGATGCGCTTTCCAGTGTCAGCGAGGGCGTAGGCAAGGGTGCCACCACCGGCCCCTGTGCCAATGATGATGACGTCGTAGTGCTCAGTCATAAGTTCGAGAGAAGTTTGTTTCAAAAGCAAGGTCGCATCTACAAAGACGTCATGCTGCTTAGCTTTAATGAACAAAATAAGTTGATGTTTCTGCCTCTATCTTCTGATAGAGACGATCGTTTCTAGAAGGTAGATTTCAACAGATACAGAAAGCTGAATCGAGTCGTAGGGGCTGTGCGGCATCTCAGCAGGTACTGGCGAGTTGACATAGCCTACATTCATCAATTTTCTGCATATTCAATATTCGCTCAGTGGCTTCGATGTACACTTCAAACATCAGAGCTTTTATTGACAGCATCGGGGCAGCATCTTTTCCTTCTTCAAATCATGATTGTAATTTTGCAGTGGTTGCTGGGGCTGACTCTGGCACTGATTGCCCTCATTGTAATCAGCCTCTACATTAGGGGTGCTTTTCGAACGCCCGTTCGGTATAAGGTCAAGAACGGACCCGCTGCGGGGGATCAGCGCTTTCCTATCGTTCTGGCAAGTTTGTCGAACTCTTTTCTCTCTAAGGGCGCAGTTACTGATGTTTGGGCCACACACGGTCAGATTCAGGCTGCTCGCTTAGAGGCTATTAAGCAAGCTGAACACACCATTTACTTTGAAACGTTTTATATGACGCCGGGGAGCCGCGCCAATGATTTTGCCGCTGCGATAGCACAGCAGGCTACCGCTGGCGTTGACGTTCGACTTATCGTTGACGCCTATGGCACCCGAACCCTACCAAAGCGCTACTGGAAAAGACTCAAGGCTGCAGGGGTACAGATTATTTTCTTTAATCCCTTTGACTGGCGTGCCCCGGCCAACGTCGCGGGACGAACCCACCGTAAGCTATTGCTCATTGATGGAGATGTCGGATTCGTCGGTGGTGCCGGTGTATCAGATGAATGGGATGGAGATGCTCAGACCCCACCCTGGCTTGATATCGAGCTGCGTTTAGACGGTGAACTGGTCACCTTTTTAGAGGGACAGTTCATGCAGCATTGGACCTATGGGGGTGGAGAGGCCGATCTGCAATCTGAGATATTTCATCGCTACCCAGCAAAGACTCCTGCGCCGTTTGTGATCACCGCAGGAAATAACCCCACTTACCGCTTTTCTCCCATTCGCGCCCTCAAAGAGAACACCATTAGAGCCGCAAAGGAACGTCTGTGGCTGTCTACACCCTATCTGCTCCCGGACCAGAACTCTCAAGATTTGCTGATTGAAGCCAAGCGAAGAGGCGTTGATGTGCGGCTATTAACGGCCAGCGCAGACAAAATCGACAAGAAGTACGTCTACTATGCAGCCTTTGAGCTATTTGGTGATTTGTTGGCAAACGGCGTTGAGGTCTATGAGTACCAGCCCAGCATGATCCATGCCAAGATGCTGCTTGTCGATGACCAGTGGGTGAATACGGGCAGCGCCAATTTTGACGCCCGCAGCTTTTTTCATAACGAAGAATTAGATCTTTCAACCAATAATCCGTTCTTGATTGCAGAGATTGAGCAGGTTTTTCAAACTGCCTTTACGGCTAGTACCAAAGTGAGCCACAAGGATTGGAAGCAGCGCTCTTGGTGGCGACACAAGCTGATTGGCCGACTGGTGGGATT
>JBAUJD010000638.1:0-3423 GCA_049683515.1 Thermosynechococcaceae cyanobacterium
CGATCTTGATCATATCTACTTCTTCACTATCCTTCTCAAGAGACTCTGAACCTGTTCGGAGATTTTGCATAACCTTTCCTATAGACCTTTACTGAGCTGCAATCAATAGAACGCTTTGATATTGCTATCGCTCCTTTCACGAACTTCACTATTAGTGGAAATTATGACTTTTGAAAAACCAGGTGCCTAAATTATTATCCAAATGCCATATGTAGCGTCTCCACGCCCTCTTTTGTTTTTGATTGACACTAAACTTAGCGCACCCTGCTTTTAATCTCAACCTATTTAGTATTAATTGCCAGGGTATTGCTCCAGGACGCCATAAAAATATCCCTCTGCCCTAAGACAGAGGGATATTCAAAGGAGCTGAAACAGAGGTTAGATGCGTTTAGCTCTCAGAGAATTCAGCATCAATCACATCATCGTTGCTGGAGTCGTCGCTGCCCCCCTCAGGGCCAGGAGCTTCACCCTCTGGGGCTGCGCCGCCGCCCTCACCCTGCTGGTAGGCTTGGCTACCAACGCTGTAAAGCGCCTGCTGCAGTTCAGTGGTCAGAGTCTTCATGCGATCGATGTCGTCACTTGCAATCGCTTCCTTCAATTCGCCCACTAACGACAGCGCCTTCTCTTTTTCGGGGCCTTCAACCTTGTCGCCTAGCTCTTCAATCTGCTTTTCAGTTTGATAGACCAGCGTATCGGCTTGGTTCTTGACCTCGATCTTTTCACGGCGCTCTTGGTCAGCAGATGCATTGGTCTCTGCATCTCGCACCATCTGATCGACTTCAGTGTCAGAGAGGGTTGATGCCCCAGTAATGCTGATCGACTGCTCTTTGCCCGTGCCTTTTTCTTTGGCCGTGACGTTCAGAATCCCGTTAGCGTCAATATCGAAGATGACCTCGATTTGAGGAATACCTCGCTGCGCGGCGGGAATACCATCAAGTCGGAAGGTTCCGAGACTCTTGTTGTCCGTTGCCATTTCTCGCTCCCCTTGGAGAACGTGAATTTCAACGTTGGTCTGGCCGTCTACCGCAGTGGAGAACACCTCAGACTTCTTGGTGGGAATCGTGGTGTTGCGAGGAATCAGCTTAGTCATTACACCCCCAAGGGTCTCGACCCCCAAGGAGAGCGGTGATACGTCTAAGAGCAGAATATCCTTGACTTCACCGGCTAAAACACCGGCCTGAATGGCGGCACCGACGGCAACCACTTCATCAGGGTTCACCGATTGGTTGGGGTCTTTATCAAGCACTCGCTTGACGGTTCCGAGTACCGCCGGAATTCGAGTGGAACCACCCACCATGACCACTTCATCAATGGCGCTCTTGTCAATTTTGGCATCACGAACCGCGTTCTCAACGGGGATGCGGCAGCGATCGATGAGGTCAGAGCAAAGCTCTTCAAACTTTGCCCGAGTCAGGGTGGTGTCTAAGTGCTTAGGACCATCTTGAGTGGCGGTGATAAAGGGCAAGTTGATATCGGCTTGAGTAACGCTCGATAGCTCAATCTTGGCTTTTTCTGCCGCTTCGGTGAGTCGCTGCAGCGCCTGCTTATCTTTTCTGAGGTCAATGCCTTCTGCACTTTGGAATTCTGCAGCGAGAAAGTCAACAATTTTCTGGTCAAAGTCGTCACCGCCTAAGTGGGTGTCACCAGAGGTAGACAGTACTTCAAAGACGCCGTCGCCCACTTCTAGAACCGAAACGTCGAAGGTACCGCCACCCAAGTCAAAGACAAGAATGGTTTCGTTACTCTTTTTATCTAAGCCGTAAGCCAAAGAGGCTGCGGTTGGTTCGTTGATAATTCGCAGGACTTCGATACCCGCAATCTTGCCCGCGTCTTTAGTGGCCTGCCGCTGGGAGTCATTGAAATAGGCCGGAACGGTGATTACTGCCTGAGTGACCGTTTCGCCGAGGTACTTACTGGCATCTTCGACCAATTTACGCAGGACGTTGGCAGAAATCTCTTCGGGGGCGAATTGCTTACCCACGGCAGGGCAATCGAGCTTGATGCTGCCGCCTTCTTTGATGACGTTATAGGGAACCTCTGTGGTTTCGTTGCTGACTTCATCCTGCCGTCTGCCGATGAATCGCTTCACCGAGTAAAAGGTGTTTTCAGGGTTCATGACGGCCTGACGCTTGGCAATTTGACCTACGAGGCGATCGCCATTCTTGGCAAAGGCCACCACTGAGGGCGTGGTGCGAAACCCTTCTGCGTTGGCGATGACGGTGGGCTTACCCCCCTCCATGACCGCCACACAAGAATTGGTTGTTCCTAAATCGATACCAACTACTTTTGCCATGGGGTGCTTACAGCTCCTTGTAAAAAATATCCGCCTGTCTAAGCAGCCTTAGCCGACGCTTATATAAAGACAACACTTGGGAGGGCTGTAACAGCATCCGCCTCAGCGTGTCGGTCTCATGTATCTATACTGCGGTGATTGCACCCCAATCATGAAGGGGTATTTACCGAACCTGAGTAGACGGTTTTGCACTTTTGTGACTGGTTTCTAGCGGTTTTGAACCTAGATTCTGTCAATGGGGCTAGACCCGATCTAGAGAGGGTCAAAGATAGGTTTGCAATAGCAAACCTGTGCTACTATTTGGGACAAATTGCCTCAGTAGCACACTATGGGCAAAGTTCTCGTTCTCAATGCGTCCTATGAACCCTTAAACATCACGAGTTGGCGTCGTGCAGTGGTTCTGTTGATTAAAGATAAGGCCGAGCAAGTCGAGCACAACGGCCACTTTATTTACACCGATTTCCCGTTGCCGACGGTGATTCGCCTGCGGCAATATGTGCGAGTGCCCTACAAAGAGATCCCCCTAACCCGACGCAACATTCTCCACCGCGATGGTCATGCCTGTCAGTACTGTGGCGATAGCGGCGACAACTTGACCCTCGATCACATTATTCCTCGCTCTCGCGGCGGCATGGATACCTGGGAAAACATGGTTGCCGCCTGTGTGCGCTGCAATGTTCGCAAAGGCAATCGACGCCCTCACGAGGCACGTATGAAGCTCAAGAAGACGCCGCGAAAACCCTACAGCAGCCTCTATTTTGAACTCACAAAACATCTACGCAGTGGACTGCATCAAGAATGGCAGAAATATGTAATTGGCCTGTAACTCACAACTCAAAACTTTCTCCCTATCCCCCCACCTCCCCATCTCTTAAACGGCTTGCTGCAGTGCAGCCAAAACCTGGTCATGAATCAGCCCATTGCTGACAATTACGCCTCGGTTATCTACAAGCTTGGCCCCTTGCGAAAAATCAAGGGGTTTGCCATGCATATCTGTCACCCGCCCCCCGGCTTCTTCGACAACAATGGTGCCAGCGGCATGGTCCCAGATTTTCTCGCGATAGTCGGGTGATTTGGGCGACGGCAGGCGCAGGTACAGGGCCGCAGAACCAGAGGCAACGGCTCCATAC
>JBAUJD010000639.1:0-2206 GCA_049683515.1 Thermosynechococcaceae cyanobacterium
GGGCAGGCTGCTAACTTCTACTTCTAGCTCAGCGTTTAAGCCCTCAACGCGACGATTCAACAAGCGGAGTACAAATTTGAGCGCTTCCTGCTTAGCCCCTTTTTCTAGCGTTTGCTTCTGCTTGCCAGAACCACCCAGCAAATCCATGACCTGCTCTCGCTCTAGCAGGCCCATGCGCTCCACCTCGCGCTTAAAGACCTGCTCTTCAGGCGGATCAAGTTTTAGATAGGTATCAATGAATTGAGAGACAACATTCAGACGAGTCGTATCTAGCTTAAGAGTTGCCAGCAATCGTAAGCATTCAGCCTTGACGACGGGCTTATCTGACAATTGGACATTCATGATGCTCATTAATGCAGCCGCTACTGGGTTGCGTCGTTTTAGAAAATCTCGCCAGTTCAGACGCGACATTTGCAGCGTCACAAAATTGAAATCTAGAACCTTACGATCAACAAACTCAACACGATAGTAATTCGGCTCGGGACGCTGGGGCGGGTCGGTGGGGAACAGAATAATGGGGTAAATAGGGAAATCATAGGCCGCATCGAGTTGGGCATATTTGTGGAAGATGCGCCGATTAAAAGCCATTTCTTGATCCGCTTGGCTCTCGATGCTAACCCAGAAGCATGCATCTCTCATTCTGAGACGAGTCTTGACGAGAATAGTGTTGCTGTCTTGCTCGGCCCCTTCCCCCGGCTCTAGCGATAGAAATTCAATCGCTTTCGGATCGATCGCAACTGCAGTTTTTGGGAAAAACAGATCAATAAAGTCCACGAAAAACGTGGTTACTAGCTCTTTAAAGAGCTGATCGTGCTCGATCATCAACACCATCCATCGGATAACTAAATCGTTTTTACCCTAGCATCCTCAGAGGGGGTGTAGATAGAGTTTGTTCGTTGAAGCATCCTCACCCGCCTCCTTGCTTGCCGGAGTTGGACCTGTCAGTATAGCTATTGAGCTAAATTAACCCGCTCTGACCCTATCCATCGCCTGTAATTACACAATGTCCGACGATCTTCGCGCTGCCCGCCTTGAGAAAGTGGCTCAATTGAGAGCTGCGGGTCACGATCCCTATGCCTACCGTTGGGAATCAACCCATACAGCCCAAGCACTCCAAGATAAATTCCGTGATCTCCCTAACGGCGAAGAGGCCGAGGTTGACGTTGCCATTGCAGGCCGCATCCTCACGCGCCGAGTGTTCGGAAAGCTAGCCTTTTTCACGCTTCAGGATGAAACCACCACCATTCAGCTTTACCTTGAGAAAAAGCGAATTGAGTCTGTGATGGTGGAAGCCAACCCCGAAGCCTTCAATCAGCTTAAGCAGCTCACCGATGCCGGGGATATCTTAGGCGCGAAGGGGACTCTAAAACGCACCGATAAGGGTGAACTTTCGGTCTATGTTAGCGAGTACACCATCCTCACAAAATCTCTGCTGCCCCTACCCGATAAATGGCATGGCCTCACTGATATCGCCAAACGCTACCGGCAGCGCTACGTTGATCTGATTGTAAATCCCACCGTGCGGGAAACCTTTCGCCGCCGCGCCCAAATTACAGCTTCTTTTCGTCGCTACTTAGACGAGCAGGGCTTCATTGAAATTGAAACGCCGGTCCTAAATTCAGAGGCCGGAGGCGCTGAGGCACGCCCCTTTGTTACCTACCACAACACGCTAGATATGGACCTCTATCTGCGGATTGCGACAGAACTGCACCTAAAACGGTTGATTGTGGGCGGCTTTGAGAAAGTCTTTGAGATGGGCCGCATTTTCCGTAATGAGGGGATCTCGACAAAGCACAACCCTGAATTCACCACTATTGAAATCTATCAAGCCTACGCTGACTACAGTGACATGATGACAATGACAGAGGCTTTGATTACGACAGCAGCGCAGGCATCTGTCGGGAGCCTGACGTTTGATTATCAAGGTGAGGCCATTGATCTGACGACTCCGTGGCGACGGGTGACGATGCATGAAGTCGTGAAAGAGGCCACAGGTGTAGACTTCTCAGCGATGGAGACTTTGGAGGCAGCCCAGGCAGCAGCAAAAAAAGCGGGCATTACTGGCGTTGAAGACTGTGAGAGCATCGGGCACATCCTCAATGAAGCCTTTGAGCAAAAGGTAGAGGAAACATTGATTCAGCCGACGTTTGTGCTGGATTATCCGGTGGAGATCTCGCCTTTAGCGAAACCCCATAGATCGCAACCC
>JBAUJD010000640.1:0-9950 GCA_049683515.1 Thermosynechococcaceae cyanobacterium
AGCCACTGGGCTGCAGCAGTGTTGGCCGCAATCATGAACTCTTCAATCACGCGATGACTGTGGTACTTTGCGTTGGGGTTGGGGGTAACTTTGCCCTCTTCATCCAAGTAAACGTTTTTGCCAAAGACAGCCATCGCTCCCAGTGCTCCTGATGCCTGTCGTCGCTCGTTCAGCTTTTGCGTCCAGTCCTGCATGAGCTTTAGGGTGCTGTGCCATCTGAGTTTGGGATGTGCGATCGCATAATCGGCCTGGGAGTAACTAAACCGCTTGACACTGATCAGCCAGGATTCATAGATATTGCATCCCGTCACGCTACCGTCGTTGGCTAGCTCTAGCTCGAACGTGAGTGTGGCTCTCGGTTGACCTTCCTGTAGGCTCAGGGCATTCTCGCTGAGGACTCTAGGCAGCATCGGGTCATTGCCTTCCCGGTGGTATTTGGTGGTGGTGGTTGCGATCGCGCTTTCGTCTAGAGGGGAGTTTGCAGGGATGTGTTCTGCTACGTCGGATATGTGAACCTGGATGATTGCGCCCGTGTCGGTTTCTTGGCACCAGATTGCGTCGTCAAGGTCGAGGGAGGTGGGGCCGTCGATGGTTATTCCTTGGACTTCCGGGCGATTCCATTGTTGCGATCGCGCCACTATTTGCTTTGCTTGAGCAATCGCCTCTGTTTTGAATCGCAGTTCAATCACTTTCAGATGCCTACCTGATCCATTGACGCTATATTCTCATTATGAGAATATAATAATAGTAATCCCTATCAGCCTGTGCATGTTTTCAGCCGTCCCATCCTTCGAGAGTTTTGTAAGCGTCATGGTGATTCATGTACGGCTCTGTTTGCTTGGTATCGAGTGGCGAGTAAGGCCCGATGGTCGAATCTCACTGAGGTTCAATCCGTCTATGTGAAGGCTGAAGCTGTGGGCGGATTTACGGTCTTCAATATCAAAGGGAATCAGTATCGATTGATCACCGCTATTGATTATGCCAAGCAGTGCATCTATATCAAGTATGTCTTGACCCATGCTGAGTATGACAAGGATGAGTGGAAAAATGACTCCTACTATTAATCGTGAAGCGTATAGTAACCTGTTAGCTCAGTATCCCCCCAAGGTGATCGAGACTGAGGCTGAAAATGAGCAGATGACAGCGATCGCTTATAAGCTGTCTCAGCGTTCGGAACTAAGTCGAGAGGAATCAGCGTTGCTTGATCTGCTGATTGTCTTAATCGAGAAGTTTGAAGATGAGGCATATCCCATTCCAGAGGTGAGTCCGCACGAAATGCTGTTGCACCTCATGGATGCCAGGGATTGTAAGCAAGAAGAGCTGATTGGTGTAATTGGTAGTCGCGGTGTAGTCTCCGAGGTGGTCAACGGTAAGCGTGGGATTAGCAAAGCTCAGGCTAAGTCCTTATCTGAGTACTTTGGGGTAGGCGTTGAGATGTTCATTTAGGTGTTAACCTTCAACGCTTCGCACCAAATTGCGTCGTCAAGATCGAGGGAGGTGGGGCCGTCGATAGTGATGCCTCGGACCTCCGGGCGGGTGAGATCGATGGGTGGTTGGGATGAGATCGTCTTGGCTTGGGCGAGGGCTTGTTTGGTCTGGCGGTGCCTTACCGATTCAGCATCAGTGTCCTGAATCATCGTCGTTGGGGTTTAGGGACTATTTGGACAAGAACCAACGCTAAGGCTACAATGCCCTGACAGCATAGGTTTCAGGCTCTATTTTCCACCTTTTTCAGAGCATCAAAATCCTTGTATACCTTGCTGGCTATAGGTTTGAGAGAAATATATTTTTTGATTATGGCATCATAAATCGCTATAAGCGTTACCGTCAGGTGCTTTTAGCGATTTAGATTGTCGCTGAATTTGCTTGAAGTCATAGTTTGTTGTTCCAGAGTAGATTTCCTACTCTGGAACTACTTGCGACAACGCAAATTTAGGCTCATACATCAGGTATGAATACAATATTATCCGTCTTCAAATTCATAGGGATCGACCTGAGTCTCAAACTCACGCTGATATGTATTGATCTTTAGCAAGCTGTAGAGTGGGCAAAACCCAATCAAACCGCTTGCTAGAGGAAACATAGAAGAGATTGCTAATCCGATTCCTAAGGCTGAACCGGGGAAGACGGATTGGCTTAAGACAATTAAAAGCATTGATACGCTGAGTCGTGAAATCCGATCTGCAATTCCTAAGTTAGCTGACATAATAATTATCTCCAATCTTAAAAAATTAACCCTAGAAAAACTGGTCTGTTTTGTCGATAAATTGTTTATTAAATTCGCCGACTGAATCCTCGTCAACTTCTACCGATTCTCTATTACTAAACTTTGGAAACTTCAGCACCAATCACCGATTGTTTCCTCGCTAACCCAGCGATTTGAGGACTGATAATGGGAAATGAAAGCCGATAGGGATGACATTCAATCGCCTCAAACCCTTCCTCTTCAAGAACTTTCCAGGTCTCACGATTTGGGTGGCAGTGGTCAAAGAGACAGGCCCACGCAGGTTCAACTAAATCTTGAATCTTCCGTTCCCTAGTTCCACCTTCCGATGCAACATGTTCAAGGAAAATAAAAGTGCCCCCTGGCTTTAATACCCGCTGGATTTCTTGTAGGCTGGCCTGAGGATTCTCAACGGAACAAAGGACATAGGTGCTGACTACTGTATCAATACTTGAATCCTCTACAGGCAATCGTTCAGCAGTGCCATTGAATAATTGAATAGATTTGATGCCCTGGCGTTGTGCTTCCTGCTTCAGGTAAAAGTGCATGAACGGATTGGGTTCAATCCCGATCCATTGAATATCTTTTGGGAAGTACGACAAGTTGATACCCGCCCCCGGACCAATTTCCAAAACTTGACCCTGTACGTTCGCCAAAAGCGATCGCTTTAGCGCTGCCATCGAGGAGCACTGGCCCTCAGAGAGCTTGATATTATTTTCATTGGCTCTGTTGGCCCTGGCCATTCCCCAAGCCAATAAGCGTTTATACATCATCCCAACTTCCTTTCCTGCTTGATGGCTATGGGTCAGTACCCTGCGATTGCACAAACATTTAGAAGCCTGAGCAACCGCAGGAGCTGTGTACGATTAGCCCAAGCCAGACAAGAGTTCTGGTCGAGCCTGAGGCAAAGCTTCAGCAGAAGCAAGACTCATCGGAAAGTGGTGAGTATTAACTGAGTGCATGGCTTGGAAACCCAGATTGGCGCGATTCAGCAAATCGGCATCCGTCCGAATCACCTGTCCTCTGCTATCTAAAACAGAATGGTTGAAGTTAAACCCGTTGAGGTTGAAGGACATCACACCCATACCAAGGGCTGCGAACCAGATTCCTACCGTAGGTAACGCTGCCAGTAAAAAGTGGACAGAACGGCTGTTACGAAAGGCAATCACCGGAATAAATAAGCGCCCGAGATAGCCTGCGTGACCTGCTAACAGGTTGTAGGTGGCTTCCTGCTGACCGAACTTATACCCGGCATTTGCCGATTCCAGATCAGAGGTTTCCCGAATTAGGGTAGAGGTGACCAGAGAACCGTGCATGGCGCTAAGAAAGGCACCACCAAAGACACCCGCAACGCCGAGCATGTGGAAGGGATGCATCAAGATATTGTGATCGGCCTGAACGCTAAACATAAAATGGAACGTCCCCGCAATGCCGAGGGGCAGTCCTTCAGAAAAACTCCCTTGGCCGATGGGATAGACCAGCAACACCGCAGTGGCCGCCGCCACCGGGGCAGAGAAAGCCGTCGCAATCCAGGGGCGCATCCCCAAGCGATAGCTCAGTTCCCAAAGTCGCCCCAGATAGGCCCAAATGCCAATTAAAAAATGGAACACAATGAGCTGATAGGGACCGCCATTGTAGAGCCACTCGGCCATTGAACCGGCTTCCCAAATCGGGTAAAAATGGAGACCGATCGCAGCCGAGGTGGGCACCACCGCCGCAGTGATCAAACTATTGCCGCCCATGATGGAGCCGATTAAAGGCTCCCGAATGCCATCCATATCGACGGCAGGTGCTCCGATAAAGGCAAGGACAAAGGTAATGGTCGCTGCCAAAAGGGTCGGCACCATGAGCACCCCAAACCAGCCAATATAAATCCGATTTTCAGTGCTTGTGATCCATTCACAGAAATGCTCCCAGGCGGAAAAGATGTCTAGCCTAGGTCTAGATTGAATTGTAGTTGTCATGATCAATACTCCTTAACCAGAATAAGTGTTGAGTGAGTGGGCCTATTTGATTGACAAAATTTTTGCGCTTGGCGGTTAAACCTGCAGCGACAGATCCAAAATTCGCTTCTGCCGTTCACCGTTAGGTTATTGCCTTCACCCTAAAGCAGAATCTTGAAGACTTTGTGAGGCACTCTCAAGCATTTAGGCAAACACGAAACTCAGTTGGTGAACACCCTTACACACATGAATTTCAATGCATTGAGATTACCCCTCATCCTGGGGGAATGAACCCCGATTATGGATTCGAGCTGCCCTCAACAATCGGTTGATTCGTGGGGGCACTAGGTTGACTGCCTGCAATGGTGGCCAAGCCTGACTGTCGCCACTGCATCATGCCGCCCGTGATATTAAAGACCTGAGTAAACCCAGCCTTGATCAGTTGCTGAGCAGCAAGGGGGCTGCGGTGAGCCGTTAAACAAATCAGGGCAACAGGTTGATCTTTGGGTAAGTCCTGAAACCACTGAGGCCAAGCCCACCGCTTCAATCCTGGCAGTCTGCCCAGCAGAATCTTTGGGAGGCTCAAATTCACGGCATCGGGGGCGTGAAACAGATTGTATTCAGGCCCACTGCGAACGTCAATGAGAAGCGGTGGGTTGGGGTGCTGGACAAAGGTTTTGGGAGCCAAGTCCGTCACTTGAGGGATAGATGTCATAAAGACCTCCTTGAATGAGCGAATGAGGGTTAGTTTTTAAGCGTAGGAGTGAGACCTTGATCCGTTTTGAGTTTGAAAGCGTTGGCTCACTCTAGGCTCATTGAATGTTTGTTCCTAAGCCGCGATACCCGTCGCAACTTCAGTTGAGAACTGGATGTTCAGGTTGTCATCCTCCAGCTTGGCACTCGTGGGTTGAAGTGCCGCGAGTGCTTGGGGCAATATAAGATTGCGCCGATGGTTGCCAATGCGGATGTTGAGTTCATCGCCACTCTTATGGAGTTGAATCTTGTCCTTGGGAATCCCAGGTAGAAAGAGCGACAGCGTATAGTGTCCCTGGTGCTGCAAGACGCGCAGCGTGGTTTCCCGGTAGTAAATTTGGGTGGGATCTTCATCGCCATAGAGCGTCTCTTTGAGTCGTTCTAGAGCTGCCAAACCGCAAAGTTCATTATCAAAGAGCGGAACTTCTTTAATGGGTAACGGCAAGAAGTTATCTTGAATCTCCTGACGATACTGGTGTTGGGCGTCCTTCCACTGGCGAAAGTAAGGGTCACTGACCTGTTCGGGAATAATACGGTTAGCGATCACGAGATCGGTGGCGATGTTATACAGACTCAGGTAGGCATGGGCACGCAGCGTTTCTTTAATCACCATCTTTTCCGGGTTGGTGACCAGTCGCACGGTGGTCTCGTTATTATTGGTGAGCACCCGTTCTAGCGCCTCGATTTTTTCGTAGAACTCATAGGGTGCCTCCATAATCTCGAGATCGGGGAGGGAAAACCCAGTCACTCGCTTAAAGAGCGGTTCCAGCACAGGCGTGAGGACATTCGCCATTCCCTGCAGCGGCTTGTAATAGCGCCGCATATACCAGTTCGAGATTTCAGGTAGGCTCAACAACCGCAGGGCGGTCCCCGTGGGGGCGGAATCAATGATTAGGACATCAAATTCTTCGGTATCGTAATGGCGCTTGACGCGCACCAGACTGAAGATCTCATCCATCCCTGGAAACACAGCGAGTTCTTCGGCATGGATGCCTTCTAAGCCTTGAGCTTGAAGAACTTCGGTAATATATCGTTTAACGGCACCCCAGTTCTGCTCCATCTCCATCAAGGCGTCTAATTCAGCTCCCCAAAGATTGGGTCGCACGAGGGTGGGTTCGTGACTCAACTCTAGGTCAAAACTATCGGCTAAAGAGTGAGCGGGATCGGTACTGAGGACGAGGGTACGATACCCCAGTTCAGCAGCGCGCAGGCCAGTGGCTGCTGCCATTGAGGTTTTACCTACGCCTCCTTTTCCGGTCATTAAAATAATACGCATGGAGATCAGTCCTCCTAAGTGAATCCTGCATGGGGTTGCCACAGACGGCTGTGGCTCGGCAGGCTAAGTAACGAGATTGACGCGGCTGTGATGGGCAATATAGTCCTGGACGAACTGCTGAATCTTCGGCTTGGTGGCTAAACCGAGGCCCAACAGACGGTTTTTCGCCATCGCTTGATCCACGGTCATCTCTTCTTGAATCGCAACATATATCAAAGCCATTGCGCCTGAGCGAATCCCGCTAGAGCAGTGCAGCAAGATGGGTTTAGGGAGCTGATCCATTTGCCCCAGAATTTGATCAGTTAACGAATCAGAGATCTGGGCGGGGTTGACAGGGATATTCAGGTACTGCAGCCCTGCGGCTTCCATCTGCCGCTGTTCGTCGGTGAGAAAACCCTTTTCAGAAGGCGATCGCAAGTTCAATACCGACTGATATCCTGCACCCTTCAAAGCCTGAAGCTGCTCTGGGTTGAGCTGAGTGGTTGCCACCGTGAGCTGATCGCTGAGCTGAATCGTGTCGCTCCTCAAAATCTCCTCTGAGGTTGAATTCTCGGTGTTTTGGTAGCTATTTTTATCAACCCACCAAGGCCGTTCCCCGGTTCGAGGGTCTGTTTCGGTCCAGGGCACGACCCAGATCTGATCGCCCTTCACTTGGATATGGGCCAATTTGAGGGGACGATCTGCGGGGCCGCGCTCCACTGCACCATCGGCAGCAAACCGAGAACCGTGGCACGGACATTGAAACTGCCCATCATTGCCGTTCCAGGGGAAGGTGCAGCCGAGATGGGTGCAGTTATCGACAATGCCGAGATCGTCAATTTTGTTTCCTTCAAGCACCGTGAGATAGGTGGGTTCTCCAGCGAGGCCCGCAATGAGGGCGCGGGTACCGGGTGGCTCGGCCAAGATCTGACTGGCGGGAATGAGATTGCCCAATTTATCCTTCGCTAGGATGCTGCCATCGGCATTCCCTTCTGCTGGAGGGACAAAGAACTTGCCCACGGGATACAGGGCTGCACCGGCTGTGGCGGCCACCGCTGTTCCAGCTAGAAAGTTAAGAAGTTGTCGTCGGGACATCGATGGGGATGGATCACGAATGGGTGGGGATGAATGGGGTAGAGCTAAACTCTCTGACATGGAAAATCTCCTTGTACGGTGTTGTTTGATATGCCCCTAGGACTGAAAGCGCTACTGGGGCTGATGATGGGGGCAATGATTGGGGATGCTCTGAAGCCGAGATAGGGGTGAGGTGCTGACGATAGCGATCACGGTGAGCAGGATGGATGCGATCGCAAACCCTAAACCCAAGACGGAGATACCCTTAATACTGAAAACAACCCAACTCAAATTGAATAGGAAGCCAGACCCTAGAAAGAGCGTCCACTGGCTGAAGGGATTCATTAGGACTAGACATATTAAGGCTCCTAAGACTGACAGGTCTTAATGCCCAACAAGCTGTATAGGGGGCAAAACCCCATCGCAGCAGTGAGCATCGGAATGACGGAGACGAGGGTTAAGCCAGTCCCCCATGCTGTGCCGTCATATATGCCTAAACCGAGAAAAAGCAGCAGTCCACCTAGGGACAGGCGCAATAGACGATCAACAAGACCAACATTCGTAGACATGATGACTTCCTCCAAATTGCAAAAGGGACCAATGGATTTTATTTAAGTACTCTAAAAGTATATAACTATTTAGTGTTTTTGTCAATGAAGCTGACTTCTTTGCAGGGAATATGGAGTTGAATCCACGTTCTGACGCTCAATTCAGGTTTTTCGATAGCTCAAATGCATATCTCAGCCGTAGTATATAAGCCGGACAATCTATGCAACTGGTCAATCCAAGACAACGCCTCAGATGAATGCTGACTGCTTGTTTAGAGCGGGGTCAGAAGACAAACTTTTGCAAACAGGTGCGCGTCAATGCAGTAAGTTCGCTATAGACTAATATGACTGAACAGTTATTCAATAAATATATATATGGCTAATACTCTGTCGCAGCCAGCCCCAGCGGACCTCAAGATCGATACCAAAAAAGCCACTGTCGGAGAAAACGTCCTCACGCCTCGGTTTTATACGACGGATTTCGATAAGACCGCCAAGCTGGATCTCTCGTCCCAGGAGAGAGAACTCCGGGCTGTCTTAGAAGAGATGAAGGCAGATTACAACCAGCGCCACTTTGTCCAAGATCAGGAATTTAAGCAATCCTGGGACCATATCCAAGGTGAAGAGCGGCAGGCATTCGTGGACTACCTAGAGCGCTCCTGTGTCTCAGAGTTTTCTGGCTTTCTGCTGTTTAAAGAACTCTCTCGCAAGCTCAAGGGGCGCAGTCCACTGCTGGCCGAGATTTTTCAGTTGATGGCCCGCGATGAGGCTCGCCATGCGGGGTTCATTAATAAGGCAATGGCCGACTTCAATATCTCGTTGGATCTGGGAAAGCTGACGAAAAAGCGGACCTACACCTTCTTCCCCATTGAGTGGGTGCTCTATACGGTTTATCTCTCTGAAAAAATTGGCTATTGGCGCTATATTCTGATCCACCGGCATCTGCAAACACACCCTGAGCATCAGTTCTATCCGATCTTTCGCTACTTTGAGCCGTGGTGCCAAGATGAGAACCGCCACGGCGATATCTTTAAGGCATTAATCCGTTCCCAACCGAAACTCTGGAACACCTGGGCCTCTAGATTGTGGAGTCGTTTCTTTCTATTGACCGTATTTGCAACCCACTCGCTCACGGTGCAGGAACGCTCGAAGTTCTATAAAATGCTCGGCCTCGACGCCACTAAATTTGATGCCGATGTGATTCGCCATACTAATGAAACGGCAGCACGGGCGTTCCCCTCGGTGCTGGATGTGGATCACCCTAAATTCTTCCCGCGACTGCAGCAGTGTTCTGATCATAATGTGAGCATGAAGGCCATTGATCGCAGTCAGCAGCCTGAGATCGTCAAGTCTCTGCGGAAGCTCCCGCTGCTTGTCGGGACACTCTGGAATTTATTGCGGATTTATCTAGCCAAGCCCATTGATACCGAATTATTGCGTGGCACGGTCCGTTGATGTTGCTCCAGGGCGTCGAGAAAAGGCTGAGGTGTATTCTCTGACTGAGGGTTGCTAGTGATGGAGTTCCCCATCCGGCATAATGGCACCTTCCAGGTCTGCTTTGGTGAGGACTGTTCCCGTCAAATCGGCTCCCTTCAGATTCGCGTCTCGCAAAATAATGCCGGTCAGATCGGCATAGCTCAAATCGGCCCCACACAAGCTCGCTCCGCTGAGATCCGTGACAAAGGCATCTCGCCAAGTCTCACACCTTAGAATGGCGCGGCACAGCTTAGCCCCGTCTAAATTGGCCTGCTTCAAAAAAGCTTGGCTCAGATTGGCATAACTTAAATCCGCCCCCGCTAAGTTCGCTCGGCCTAAATCAGTCCGTTGATCAGAGGTGGGGCGTAGATCGACCTCAATGAGGACCGCGCCGGTTAGTTGCACTGCGTTTAAATTTGCCCCGCAGAGAGACGCTTTGATTAAATTGGCTTCTTCCAAACGGGTCCGAATCAGCTTTGCGCCACTGAGATCGGCATCTCGGAGGATGGCTTGACGCAGATCTGCAGCAGTCAAGTCTGCTCCCCACAGGATTGCCTCACTGAGATCGGTCTTACGGAAATTGGCATGACTGAAGTTGGTCCGGCCCAACCGAGATTGGCGCAGATCCGCACCGGAGAAATCCGCATGGGAAAGGTCAAGATTAATCAACTCTACGT